>JAKOOG010000335.1 GCA_022701545.1 Weeksellaceae bacterium
CAACAAAGACAGCCGCGGGATTGCAGGTCATTCGATGGGCGGAAACGGAGCTTTGCGGAATGCCATCCTTCACCCTGAAACGTTTTCTTCCGTCTACGCACTTTCGCCCGGCGTTCTGGATGCCCGGTATTTTGCACTTACCGAAATCGATGCCTATAAAAATGCGGCCGGTATCAAAGAAATAAAGGATCTTTCAAAACCTGAACATTCCGGAGCCACCATTCTTTTTGCCATTGCCAGAGCCTATAACGGAAACAGCCGCAAGACTCCGTTTTTTGCTGATCTCCCTTTTTCCTTCGAGGGAGAAAATCTAAAGATCAATGCAGATGTCCTGGAAACATTAAAAAACAATTCCGTTTCAGAACTGCCTTTCTCCCATTTTGAAAACCTCAGAAAATTAAAAGCCATTAAGCTCGACTGGGGAAGGAATGATGAGTTTAAACATATCCCGGTTACATGCAGAAGTTTCAGCCAGACCCTCGAACTGCTGAAGATAAAGCATGAAGCCGAAGAATACATCGGAACCCACGGAAGCGAAGTCAGCAGGGAGAACGGAAGGATAGAAAACAGCCTCCTGCCGTTTTTCAATATTAACCTGAAGTTTGAAGAATAATCATAAAAGAAATTCTTACTTTAAAAAAAGAAATTAAAATGTGATTTGGGCAAACAGAGGATCATTTGGTGATGCCTTGATTATCAGCCAAAAATCTCTACTTTTGCCGCATGTTAGAAATTCTTTACCGCGACGAACATCTTATTGCCATCAACAAACCCAGCGGACTGTTGGTTCATAAATCCTTCTATTCCGGGGAAGCGGATACGTATGCGATTCAGGAACTGAGGAAACAAATCGGGCAGAAGGTATATCCGGTACACCGTTTAGACCGGAAAACGTCAGGCGTCCTGCTGTTTACTTTAGATAAAGAAACATTAAGGGCAATGAGTGATCAGTTTGCAACCCGTGAAGTCGAAAAGAAATACATCGCCATTCTCCGGGGCTGGACCAAAGAAGAAGAAACGATCGACTATGATTTGATTAATGAAAATGAGGTAAAGCAAAATGCCGTGACTTACTATCGCCGTCTGCAGACTTCGGAAATCAGTCTGCCCTTTTTAAAACACCAGACTTCCCGGTATTGCCTGGTGGAAGCCATTCCTGAAACAGGCCGGTTTCATCAGTTAAGAAAACATTTTAAGCATATTCTGCATCCGATCTTAGGCTGCCGCAAACACGGGTGCAACAAGCAGAACAAATTGCTGCTGCAGACCTTTAATATGACCCGAATGACGCTTCATGCCTATCAGCTCACTTTTACCCATCCCATCACCGGCGAAAGAATCACTGTAAACGCTATGATAGACGAAGAATTTAAAAAAACAGGCGATCTCCTCGGACTTGATCTGAATGCGTATGTAAAGAATCAATAAAAAGAGGGCTTAATCATTCAGCTGCCGGATTTATTAGCAGGGCATGAAACATGAATTGGCAGATTTTCCTCATTTTTAAATTTCCAAATTCTCACATTTTCAGATTAAAAAAATCAGACGACCTAACTGAACAAAGGATTTCGGCTTTCAGTTAAAAATCAGTATCTTTGTACCCCAAAAACCAGGCATGTACAAATCGCTGATCCGCCCGATCCTTTTCAGATTCGATCCTGAAGCCGTGCATCATTTTACATTCTCGATGCTTAAGAATTTCGGCTTTGTTACAAAATTATTTTTACCTAAACCTGTTGAAGACAAACGCCTTGAAAGAGAAGTCTTCGGACTGAAGTTCAAAAATCCGGTCGGACTTGCTGCCGGGTTCGATAAAAATGCCGTCCTTTTCAATGAACTGGCAGACCTCGGATTCGGATTCGTGGAAATCGGAACGGTGACACCTAAAGCACAGGCCGGAAATCCTAAAAAAAGACTCTTCCGCCTCATCGAAGACGGTGGGATCATCAACCGGATGGGATTCAATAATGACGGGTTGGAAGCCGCTATTGAAAAACTGAAAGGCAACAAAGGAAAAATCATCATCGGCGGAAACATCGGAAAAAATACGGATACGGCTCCGGACCAGTACACCAACGATTACCTGCAGTGTTTTGAAGGCCTTCATCCGCACGTCGATTACTTCGTACTTAATGTCAGCTGCCCGAACGTGGGAAGCCATGCCAAGCTGGAAGATGTGGAATACCTGCGTGAACTGATCACTGAAGTAAAAAAAATCAACCTTTCCAAAAGCGTTCAGAAACCGATTCTTTTAAAAATCGCTCCTGACCTGAATGATCGTCAGCTCGATGAGATCATTGACCTGATTGAAGAAACAAAAACCGACGGCGTTATTGTGTCCAACACTTCCGTAAACCGGGAAGGACTGAAAACCTCACCGGAAGTCCTGGCGCAGATCGGCAACGGCGGCCTGAGCGGAAAACCGATCCGTGAGCGCAGTACCCGCATGATCCGTTACCTTTCTGAAAAAAGCAACCGTGCTTTCCCGATTATCGGCGTAGGCGGGATCCATTCGGCAAAAGACGCCATTGAAAAACTGGATGCCGGCGCCAGCCTGGTTCAGCTGTATACCGGCTTTATTTATGAAGGTCCGGAACTCATCAATGAGATCAACCGGGAAGTCCTCAAAAGAGCAAGCCGCCTGCCGAGATAGCGCTGCTGGCAGATGGCTTCTGGCGTAGTAGCAGTAAAGAAAGAAAATGAATCGGAATTAAATACATTAAAAGCAGCATCAGCCGGATGTTGCTTTTTATTTTTCTGGAAGCTGATGATTTCTGTTTGGATGCGGATTTAAATATTTGACATACCCCCACAAGCCTCAAAGGGGCGATTCAAAACAGCACAGGGTACAATCCTGTAATTATATTCAATTAAATAAAAAAATTCGCTACCGTATAAATAATCAATCCGACCAAACCGCCGACGATCGTTCCGTTCACCCGGATAAACTGCAGGTCTTTCCCGACTTCCAGCTCCAGCTTTTCGCTCAATTCTTTTCCCTGCCAGTTGCCGACGGTCGAGCTGATGAGGTTCCCGAACTGATGCGTATTTTTAAGGATGTATTTGTAGGCCGTCACGCGGACCCAATTGTCGATTTTGGCTTGCAGCGTTTCATTGGTATTTAAGTTCAGGGCAAATTCATTCAGGTTTTTGGAAAGATAGGTTTTCAGGGCAGAATGTTCCTGCTGAAGCTCTTCCATAACGGTTTTCTTGATGGAAGCCCAGATGTCACGGGAATATTCATTCAGTTTTTCCGGCTGCAGGAGATCATTTTTAATGGAGGTAAATTCTTTTTCCCATTGAGGGTCTTCGGCTAGATTCAGGGAAAATTCCTGAATCCTTTTTGTAATCAGATCTCTTATTTCATGGGTCGGATCCTCTTCGATTTCGGCAAAAAAATCGGAAAGCCCGGAGGTCACTTTATCGGCAATTTTATTATCTACAAAAGCCGGGATGAAGGTATAACTTCCTTTCCGGACGCGGTCCTTGATCAGTTCGCTGTTTTCAAGGATGTAATTTTTGATTTGTGAAGAGAGGCTGGTCACCATTCTTTGATGGTCGTTCTTCTCCGTAATATAGGCGATCCCGTTGCCTACGATTTTATTGAGCTTGACATCACCGGCCATTTCAGAGACTTTACGGCTGATAAAATGGCTGACCTCTGCATCGTCAAGCTTATTCAGAATATCCAGAACAATATCGGAAATATTCCGGATCAGGATTTCCTGGTTCTTTTCCTTTCCGAGCCATTCTCCTGCAAAAGTTGAAATTTTCAGCTTCTGGATGTAAGGACGGATATTCTGAGGAGACAGGAAATTCTCTACCACGAATCCGCCCAAATTATCGCCCAGCTGCTGCTTGCTGTTTTCAATGAGGTTGGTATGCGGAATCGGCAGCCCCAGAGGATGGCGGAACAGGGCCGTTACGGCAAACCAGTCGGCGAGTGCACCGACCATGGCCGCTTCGGAAAAAGCACGGACATAGCCGATCCAATGGGAATCCATACGCTTCTGGAGGATGGTTGTGATAATAAAGACAACGGCCATCAGCAGGAACAGGCCGGTGGCAAAAGCCTTATATGTATTCAGCTGTTTTCTTTTTGTTTCATCATTCATAAAGTCGGAATATGGGTATTATTGATGATTTCATTTTTTCAATTTAATTTATTATTGTCAGATTATCCCGGTTGTTTCATGAATAATTTATTTAAAATCAAAAAGATAGAACTTTTCTAAATATAATCAACCGGAATTAATTACTTAAAAATACTTAAATTTTAAAACTTTCATTCAATTATGGTTTGATTTTAGCTGGTACCAATCCGTTAAACAGACGATATGGAACACGAAGCAAAAAACAATCCATACTATTCCCGTACCGACCGGACCAAACTGGATATTCCGAATGAGGATTGGAGAAACATCCTGTCTCCTGATTTGTATGCTATATCCAGAGAAGCAGCTACAGAACGGCCTTTTACCGGAACATACAATGAGTTTGATGAGTTAGGAGAGTATTACTGTTCCGTTTGCGGAAACCATCTGTTCCGTTCGGATGCTAAATTTTCCAGCAGTTGCGGCTGGCCCAGTTTTTTTGAAGCAGATAAAGAAGGCGTTTATTATAAAAGAGATACCGCATTTGGAATGGAAAGGGTAGAAGTGCTTTGCAAAAGATGCGACTCCCACCTTGGCCATGTTTTTGATGACGGCCCTCAGCCTACGGGATTACGGTACTGTATGAACTCCGTTAGCCTTGAATTTGCACCGGATTCTGAAAAATAAACACTGGTTTAAATTCTAGAAACCAGCACGTTAAAGTTTCTTAAATAGCGTTAAACTTTTTAGAGTTTTAACGCCTGGCCCGTTATGTTTTTATACATTTGCTCTTGCAATTGTATTTAACATAATATTTTTAATGAAAGGAATTTATAGCGTACTCGGTATTGTTTACATGATTACCACTTCATTTTACGGATCTCCTGAAAAAGCCGTTATGAAAAATGAATCCAATACCAAAAGAATTGAGAAATCAGTTGAAATGAATTCTGTGAAAGCAGAAAAGACCATGTCTTCATCCGAAGAATTATACCACTCCATCACTTTTGAGCAGGGCCATGAGCTTAATGCCGATGTTTTCTT
The DNA here is from genome assembly GCA_022701545.1 of Weeksellaceae bacterium. Lineage (GTDB taxonomy): Bacteria > Bacteroidota > Bacteroidia > Flavobacteriales > Weeksellaceae > Chryseobacterium. The sequence goes on from JAKOOG010000335.1 coordinate 5,139, forward strand.
TAAAGCCATGACAGGATTTGAAAACATGAAAAAAGCAGGTCTTCTTAACCCGGATTCGCATCTGCTGACGGTATGCGATTTTTCCATGTCTTCCAATACCAAAAGGCTTTGGGTGATCGATATGAATGAGAAAAAAGTGTTGTTCAACTCACTGGTAGCACACGGTAAAAATACAGGCGAAGAATTTGCGACGAATTTTTCTAACACGGAAAGTTCGCTGCAGAGCAGCCTCGGATTTTATATCACAGATGCTACTTATCAGGGCGACAACGGCTATTCTCTGAAACTGCTGGGAATGGACAAAGGATTCAATGATGCCGCCTACAGAAGGGCCATCGTGATGCATGGTGCCGATTATGTGAGCGATCAGTTTGCCGCAGAACACAAAAGAATCGGGAGAAGCTGGGGATGTCCGGCAGTGCCGAGGGACCTTACCCAGCCGATCATCAATACGATCAAGGGAAGAAACCTTCTTTTCATCTATTACCCGGATGAGAACTACCTCTCCAAATCGGAGTGGCTGAAGGCATAAAAGCAGAATAAAATAGAAAAGCAGTCTTGTTTAAGGCTGCTTTTTTTTGTTGTCAGAATCAAACCGAACCTGGAAAATACTTCCTTTGCCGGGAACTGAAGTCAGTACAATCCTTCCATGGTGCATTTCAATGATTCTCTTGACAATCGATAGCCCGATTCCGTTTCCTTTTTCATCATTTTTATGGGCTCCGCGGTAAAACAGGTCGAAAATTTTATCCCGGTCTTTTTCATCAATCCCGGTACCATGGTCGATAAAACGAATCTCCAGGGTATGGCCGTGAACTTCAATTTCCACCCGACAGCTTCTGTCTGCTGAATACTTGCAGGCATTCTCCATCAGGTTAAGAAAAGCCACCTGCAGCAGGTAAGGATTTCCATGGAAATCATAATTGCTTTCGTCTTTATCAGCCATCTTATCCATATAATGAATGCCGATCCTGTAGTCCTGGTTCTTCTGAAGCAGATCAACTTTGGCATCCGCCAGGATTTCGTCCAGCCTGAGGTCGGTAAAGCTGATCTGGGAAGCATCGTAGCTGGCCCTTGCGAAATCCAGCAGGGCAGAGGAAAGCTGTGAGGCATGCGTCGCATCCTGCAGGGCATTGTCGATAGACATTTTATAATCGTCCAGGGTCACATTCAGTTCTTTGGCGAGCTCCAGTTCGGCAATCAGGGTAGAAAGCGGGGTCCGGAATTCATGGGAAATCGTCGTTACAAACTGGCGGTGGTTGCTGAAGGATTTCTCCAGCCGGTTAAAGGTAGCGTTAAATGTTTCGGTGAGCTCATAAATTTCATCTTTTGCTTTGGGGACTACCAGCCTTTTGTGGAGGTTATGTTCTGAAATATCGCGGATCTGGACGATAATGTCTTTTAAAGGCTGCAAAGTATAATAGGAAAATAAGAAGCCCGTCACGAAAATAACCAGAACGGAGATAATATAAACCATGATGACGTCATCCCTGAATTCTTTGATATGAGCCAGTCCCGTTACATCCACAGCGCTTCCGATAATGTAATAATTTTCACCGTCAAACCCATACCTGAAAGCCATGTACTGCCGCTCTCTCCGCTGCCAGGTAAGTTTGTCCTTCCCGGTTTTAATCAGGCGGTTGAGGTAATACGGGTTTTTCGAGCTTGGGCTGATGTCTGTAAAGATCAGTTGTTTTTTACTGTTGTAGACACTGATGTCGGCTTCGTTCAGCATCTTTTTGTTCCGTTCATGAAGCTTTTTTATTTTATTCCCGTCTATATCGGCATCAAAGATGAATTCTGCCCTCCAGATAATTTTATAGCCTAAGCGGTCATTAAATTCATCGTTCCTGTTTTTTTCGGAAACAAAATAAAGGACGTAGGCAAAAACGAAGAGGATGCCTGCGGTAATCAGTGCGTACATCAACGCGGTCCGGGTAGCAATTTTCATAAATTCCGGGTAAAAATAAATCCTGTTCCGGGTTTGGTATGAATCAGTTTTTCATCGAAATCCTTATCGATTTTCTTACGCAGATACGCAATGTACACATCAATGTAATTGGTTCCCGTATCAAAATGATTGCCCCAGACATTTTCTGCAATTTCTTCCCGGGTGAGGATACGTTCTGCATGGGTCATAAGGAAAAACAGCAGCTTGAATTCCTTTGGGGTAAGGATAATCTCCTTTCCATCCCGGAACACACGGTTGGTCTTCTGATGGATCATAAGCTGATGATACCGGAGGAGATCCGGCGTTTCCTCTTTTTTCGGCAGTGATGATTTTCTCAGCAGCACGGCTTTTATCCGGGCATAAAGTTCCCTGATCTCAAAAGGTTTCACCATATAATCGTCGGCTCCGGCATCGAAACCTTCGATTTTTTCATCAATCGTTCCCAAAGCGGTCAGCATAATGATCGGAAGATCGGGATGTTTCTGTTTGATGATTTTGCTGAATTCAATTCCGTTCATCTTCGGAAGCATAATATCCGTAATGATCAGGCCGAACGCCATCCGGTCTGCCAGGATGAGGGCATCTTCCGCATCTTCAGAAATATAGATCTGGTAGCCCTGGCTTTCAAGGCCCCGTTTCAGCAGTGCAGAAACCCGGGCATTGTCTTCTATAATTAAAATTTTCATCTGGTATACTGTTTCAGGTAGGAAAGACGAGCCGGACGGTACTTTTTAAGAGCTTGGGTACCGACGCCGTACAAATCCCATACAAAGGTATTTCATATTTTACTTTTGGAAAAACGGAATCTTCCGTTTAATGGTTTTCTAAAGATTTTCTAATGGTTTTCTAACGGTGTTCCCGGTTTTTCGAAACTAATTTTGCTCCGTCAAAACAACGAAAAGAGGACTGAAACATTATGGACAGAAGGTATCTTAAAACCGGACTAATCATCGCTTCATTAATTGGGATGAGCCAGAAAGCGGAAGCACAGAAAAAGAATGATTTCGGCAATCCCGCCCTTACGCATTATCTTAATGAACAGCACACCCGCTATATTTCTTTCAGCGGATATGCCGAACTGTGGGCACGGTATGCCCAGCTGAATCCTGGAAGTATGATCAACAACGATGCAAAATCGGACGTATCGGATCTTTCACTACGGAGGGTAAGGGTAAAAATGACATACAAACCGACGGAAAAGCTGATGTTTGTACTTCAGGGAGGAACCACCAATGTAAATGTAACGGCCAAAGGCAGCAATTATTTCGATCTGCTGGATGCCTACGCAGAATATGCATTCAATGATAAAATTGCTTTCGGAGCGGGGCGTTCCACCTGGAGAGGGCTTTCCCGTTTTACCACAGGCCCGTTGAATACACTGCTGTACGATCTTCCGGCTTATGCCACTTCCAATGCCGGCGCCACGGATTATACCGTAAGGGAACTCAGTGCCTACATCAAAGGGCAGCTCGGAAAATTCGATTACCGCCTGGTGGTGGCAGATCCTTATACCATGGCGACAGCCGAACCGAAACCGAATGTATCTACTTTCAGTAAAAATTCGCCGAATAAAGATTTTTCAGGCTATTTCAGGTATGCTTTTCTGGATACGGAAAATATTTCCACCCCGTTCAATTCCGGGACCTATGTGGGAAAGAAGAATGTGTTGAGCCTGGGAGCCGGATTCGATTACATCCACAACGCGATGTGGCATCAGGATGCTGCTAAAAACACAGTGAATGACGATATGAAGAGTTTGGCCATCGACCTGTTCTATGATGCTCCGCTGAATAAAGAGAAAGGAACTTCCGTAAGTGCTTATGCAATGGCAATGCACAACGATTACGGTCCGAATTACGTCCGGTATGTCGGAACCAATAATCCGGCCACTTCAGTGGATGCTTCCCTGGCCAGCCTCAACGGTGCCGGAAATGCCATGCCTGTGATCGGAACCGGGAATACCTATTACCTGCAGTTGGGCGGAACGCTGCCTTATTTAAACAAAGAAAAAAAAGACCTGCAGCTCCAGCCTGCCGTAGGGATACAGCTTTCCGACCTGAAAGGGCTTCATGACAACGCAGTAATCTATGACGCCGGAATTTCCCTGCTGATGAACGGGATGTCTTCAAGATTTACTTTCGATGCGCAGAACCGCCCTGTCTTTACGCCGGATGCCGGTAACAATGCCGTGGTTTCAGACCGGAAATGGCAATTTGTCCTGAAATACAGGATTGATTTTAATTAAAGAATAACAACTGTTCATGAATCAACAGTCATCATACAACAAAATTAAATTTATTATGGAAAGAAGAAAATTTTTATTCCGTTCGGTACAGGCTTCGGCATTCCTGCTGGTTTCCGGTAATCTGTTTGCCTCTGCTTTGCCGGTGTTTAACCCTATAAAAAAGAAAAAAGTGTACTTCCATTATTTATTGTTCTGGCTCAGAAAAGATCTTTCCGAAGCTGAGATAAAAGAGTTTGAGAACTTTTTCAGGGGGCTGGCCAAACTGCCTTACCAGAAAAATCTACGCTACGGAAAACCCGCTGCCTCAAGCCCGAGAAGTGTTCTGGATAACAGCTTTACTTATAATGCTTCCATGGAATTCGACAGTCTGGAAGAACTTGAAGCATACGGACAGCTTCCGGAACATCTTGCTCTCGTAAAGAAATACAAGCCGTTCTTTGAAAGAATGCTGGTTCACGATACCGTTTACAACCCATAAAAAAGAATCCGATTAGAAATGAAAAACTTTGTTAAAGGCATGAGCCTTGTTGTAGCATTTTCAACAATGAGTTTTATGAATGCACAGGACCATCACAAAAAACACGTCAGCGTTAAAGCAGAAGAAACCACGGAATCGATTCCGGCCATCAGGCTCATCAATAAGCCTGACGGTACCTGCACTTTTGAAAAAGGGAAAATCCCTACGCTGAAACACATGAACACCAGTACTTTCTGGATGAGCAACAAAACCGAAGACTGGGAAAAGAATGCCCATCCTGCACCGAGAAGGCAGTATGTGATTACCATCAAGGGGAACATCAAATTCAAAGTGACTGACGGTTCTACTTTTATGATCAAACCCGGAACGGTACTGCTGGCGGAAGACCTGAAGGGAAAAGGGCACAGCTGGGATATGGTAAAAAGCAAAGTCTGGGAAAGGCTTTACATTCCGATTGCAGAAGATGCGGACGACTTTTTTGTTGCAGATAAAGATTCCGACTAACCCAACATCATCATCATGTGATGTTTATATAATTCGTACAATGGAAAAGCAGCCCGAAGGCTGCTTTTTATGTAATCTAAAATATAGTTCTTCTCTTTTTAGAACTAAATTTTTTAAACGCAAAGTTTTTATTTTCCTACTGTATAAGGTATCCGCTTCACTTTGCTCCTTTTAGAAACAGGCGGAGCAATCATTAAACTTTGCGTTAATTTTATTCATAAAGTTTTAGTAATCATTGTACTGATGTTTGTATAACCGTATAATGGAAAAGTAGCTTCAAAGTTTCTTTTTATATACTAATTACGTTCAATTTGTTTTAAGATCCGGAAGTATAATGCTGTCAATAAAAACTTCCGGCATCCGGCTTCCCTCTTCCAGCCTATTATTTTAAATTACTGAAACTTCTTGAAAATCAGAGTGGCATTGTGCCCTCCAAATCCGAAAGCATTGCTTAAGGCATAATTGATATTTTTTTCTTTAGCTTCTCCAAAAACAATATTAAGGTCCTTTGGAATATTCTCATCGATCTTATGAAGGTTAATGGTCGGCGGAATAACCCCGTTCTCAATCGCTTTGATCGACAGAATGGCTTCTGCAGCTCCGGCAGCCCCCAGCAAATGCCCGGTCATGGATTTGGTGGCACTGATGTCCAGGTTTCTGCTTCCTTTAAACAGCTTGTTGATTCCATTCAGTTCCACCAGGTCGCCCATCGGGGTGGAAGTGGCGTGCGGGTTGATGTAATCGATATCCTCGGTATTGATTCCTGCTTCCTTTAATGCCAGCTGCATGGCTTTAATGGCTCCCGTTCCTTCCGGATGAGGTGCTGTCATATGGTAAGCATCGGCGGTCATGGCAGCTCCCGCTAGTTCAGCATAGATTTTCGCGCCCCTGGCTTTGGCGTGCTCATATTCTTCCAGAATCAAGGCACCTGCTCCTTCCCCCATTACGAATCCGTCCCGGTCCGCATCATACGGACGGCTGGCGGTGGCGAAATCATCATTCCGGGTAGACATGGCTTTCATAATGGAGAATCCTCCGATCGATGCCGGGGTAATAGCTGCTTCGGATCCGCCGCTGACGATCACTTTGGCTTTGCCGAGCCTGATGTAGTTGAAAGCATCCATAATGGCTGTATTCCCTGTAGCACATGCAGAAATAGTGGTATAATTGATCCCCTGCAGCCCGAACTTCATCGAGATCATTCCCGAAGCCATGTTGGCAATAAACTTAGGAACGAAAAAAGGATTGAATCTCGGGGTTCCGTCTCCTTTGGTGAATTCCATCACCTCACTTTCGAAGGTCCACATGCCGCCCTGTCCGGTTCCCCAGATCACGCCGGTATCGAAGGGATCCATCTTTTCAAGCTCAAGACCGGAATCCTTCAGTGCTTCAGCGGCAGAATACATGGCATATTGGGAGAAAAGATCGCTTCTTTTGATTTCATTATGGGTTAAGCATGCCTTCGGATCAAAATTTTTAACCTCACAGGCAAAACGGACTTTAAATTTTTCGGTGTTGAAATGGGTAATTTTTCCGGCACCGCCGGTTCCGTTGATGCTGTTCTGCCAGAATTCTCCGACGTTATTTCCTAAAGGCGTTACTGCGCCAAGACCTGTAATAACAACTCTTTTCATTTAATTGCTGATTTTGAATAAATTAGAGGTTCCTCTGGCAATCAGGCGGGTTTTGTCTGCATTCCAGATTTCGCATTGTGCATTGACAAACTGCTTTCCTCTTTTGATGATTTTTGTTTCGGCTATAACAGGATCGTTTTCTCTGGCAGTTGAAAAATAATCGATGCTGTTGTTGATGGTGACAATAAAAGTTTCCTCGTTCAGGGAAAACATCGTAGCGCCAATGATATCGTCTATGATCGCAGCGGTAACGCCTCCGTGAAGGTTGCCCATCGGGTTCAGCCATTCCTGCCTTACGGTATACTGAAATTCGATCCTGCCTTCTTCCGCAGAAAGCACCACCGGGTTCAGCCACTTCATAAACGGGGAAGGGGAAGCCGTGAATTCTTTTCCGGTAAAGCTTTTCAGGACTGCTAATTTATCCATATTATATTTAATTTTTTATTGTTCTGAAGATCCTGCTGCCAGTTCGGTATCAATGATTTTAAGGATACGGTCCAGCACGAGATTCAGGAATTTCTCATCGCCTGTGGTTTTGGATAATAAAATTCCGCCTTCGATCATCATGATAAACAAGGAGGCATATTCTTCCGCATCCGGTTTTTCATTCAGCTCTCCGGTTTTCTGGCCGTGGGTGATGACTTCTGAGATTTTGGCCATCCATTCCTCAAATGATTTTGTAACCTGATCCTTCAGGTCCGGAAACGTATCGTCCGCTTCCGTTGCTGCATTCATGAGCGGGCATCCGCCGCTTGAAAACACGGCATGCCAGTTTTTTCGGTATAAAGCGACAAAAGCATACAGTTTACCAACAGCAGTCGGAAAACTGTCAAAGGCAGAGATCAGATCTGCTTTTAACGAACCGGCGTTATACCGGTAGGCTTCAAGGGCAAGCTGGTCTTTATTTTCAAAATTGCCGTAGATGCTGCCCTTCGTTAATCCGGTTGCTTCGGCAATATCGGATAAAGACGTGGAAACATAGCCTTTTCTATTGAACAGAGAGGCTGTTTTCTCGATGATGAAATGCTTTGTCTTTTCCGCTTTCGACATAAGGCTGAATAATGATGCAAATATATAAAAATATACCGATCGGTATATTTTTTTTAATGAATTTTTATTCTGAATAAACGGAATGGATTTTTTAAAAAGGAAAACGGGCCGAAACGCCCGTTTTTATTCATATTAAAGTAAGATTTATTCAGGATAAATCTTTTTCCTGATCTTATTAATTGGCTAAAGTCGCTTCCATGGTAATTTCAAAGTTGAAAGCGGCGCTTACCGGGCATCCTTCTTCTGCAATTTTAGCATATTTCTGGAATTCTTCTTCGGAAATTCCCGGTACTTTTGCCGTTAAGGTAAGTTCTGATTTAGTAATTTTTCCGGCACTTGGGTCTAAAGTAATTACGGATTTAGTGGTAAGTTCTTCAGGGGTAAAACCTGCCTGTGAAAGCTCGGCACTCAGTTTCATGGTGAAACATCCCGCATGGGCTGCTGCCAGCAATTCTTCCGGGTTGGTTCCCACGCCCTCCTCGAACCGGCTGTTGAAAGAATATTGGGTCTGGTTTAAAGTGGAGCTCTGTGTTGTTAAATGTCCTTTTCCTTCTTTGATGGTACCGTTCCAAACGGCAGTTGCATTACGTTTCATATTATTTTTAATTTATTACGTTTAACTCTGTTGTTCTGATAGGACAAAGGTATAGCAGATATTATTCCGAAGCGTTAGATAAAAAGAACTAAATCTTGTACTTTTTTCCCGAAATATAATTTTTTTTGAACTGGGCAGGCGTGTTTCCGGTTTTAGCAGTGAAAAGCCGGTTGAAATATGCCGGATCTTCATACCCCAGATTGTAGGCAATCTCTTTCACGGGCTTATCGGTATAGAACAGAAGCCGCTTGGCTTCGAGCAAAATCCGGTTAATAATAAACTGGTTCGGGGATTCCAGTCTTAAATTTTTGAATTTATGCGTTAATGTTTTGGGAGCCATATGAAGGAGTTCTGCGTATTCTGCGACGTGATGTTTTTCCCGGAAATGAATTTCCAGCAGCCGGCTGAAATCCCTGAAAATATCCAGTTCGTTACCCGGAATTTTCAGGTCTTTGTTGTTGAGGTTCTGCTTTTTCCAATTGCGGGTAGCACGGATGATGATTTGCTTAACGTACGTACGGATCATTTCCTCGGCCGAAGAATCTCTATCCTCCAGTTCTTCTCTGATGTTTTGAAATAGATTTTTAATGACTGAATCTTCTGCGTCATCAAGCTCCACAAAGGGAATTTCAAACACATTATGGAACAGCAGCCCGTCACACGCCACTTCTTTGTCATGGATCTGGATGCAGTAGAAATCACGGTTGTAGTAAATCAGCTGGGATGCACCTTGTGCTTTTTCTACCTGCAAATGTTGGTTGGTTAGAAAAAACAAGGCCGGCTTCTCAATGCTGTATTGTTTAAAGTCAACCGTCAGTCTATATCCTGCCGGGATATAGAAAATCCTGATTTCGGAGGTATATTTTGTCTCTGTAAATGTTTGCAGATTCTCTTCAGAAAAGGTTTCAAAACCCAGTTTTTTATATTGGTCTTCAAAAATAAGCATCTTTGGTGATGGATTTCTTTAGTGAAAGATACAAAAAAGCAGGGCTCCGGAGAGATAGAATTTCGAAAACCATGCTGTATATTTTATGATTTTAAATTAATTTAATTCTCCCAGCTTACCTGTTTTCAATTTCAGGACGCCAGTCTTTTTAAAATATACAAACTCAAGTTTGTTCTTTTTCAGTTTCGTAAAATTAAAATAGAAAAAACATGGCTTCAGGAAATTTATATTTCTGCAACCATGCTTGTATGATCCGATATGAATATCCGAAAATAAATCCTAAAAACTCACATCCAATCCAACATAAAAATTCGCTTTCATAATCGGGGCGTACACCATCCCGCCGTCAAAATAATTCCCGAAAGGATTTTTTACATCCACAATCGCATTTTTCTGGTAATATGAAGTCAGATTTTCGCCGCCGATGTAAGCCCTGATTTTTTTATTGAAGTTTTTTGAAACCTGAGCATTCAGAACCGCATAGGATCCTGAGTATGCCGGAAGCTGAAAAGCAGCAGGGTTGGAGGAGGTGTCCGGCAGCCTTTGTTTTCCGACAATATTCAGCGTCGTATCAAAACTCCAGAATCCGCCTTGCTTATCTTTATTGGTGGAATAAGCAATATTTACAAATCCTCGGTGTTTCGCCATAAAAGGAACTTCTCTTCTTCCATCCAGATAATCGGCCTGCACATCGTAATATTTGTAAGCCAGCCGAACCTCAAAATTCTTAAACGGCATGAACTCCCACTGGGTCTGGAAAGAATTCGCAAAAGATCTTCCTTCCAGATTATAAAAGACCAGCTGCTTAGGGGAGCGGTCCAGATCCGCCATCACCTGATCCTGAAAATCGGTTCTGAAAAAGTCGGCCACCATGGTTGATTTTCTTCCGAAGATTTTAAACTCCTGCTGCAGGCTGACTCCATAGTTCCAGGCAATTTCAGGTTTCAGGCCATAGATGTTGCCGCCGTTCTCCAGGATCTGAATGCTTCTGTTGGAGGCAAAATACGACTGGCTTTCTGCAAAAACATTGGCTGTTCTGAAACCCCTTCCCGCAGAAAGTCTCAGGATGGTCTGCGGCGTGATATCATATTTAAAATTCAGCCTTGGTGTAAATTGGGTGCCTGCCAGATTGTGGAAATCGACCCTTGCTCCGGCGACCAGAGTATATTTCAGTCCGGTTAAGGTATATTCCGCAAACGCTCCGGGAACGATTTCGTTTCTTTTGAAATTTCCCGTTAAATAGGTTTCGTCATAGCCGTCGTACATAAAGCTTGCCCCGGTTTTGTATTTGTGGTTGGTGTTTCCTAAAATACTTTCAAAAATAAGATTGGAATAATACGTCTGCTGTTTTCCGGAATAATTTCTCAGTCCGAAGAAGCTGTCCTGCTGGTGGTAGGTATACTGGTTCATCCAGCCTAAGCTCTGGTAAGGCTTTCCTTTGAAAACATAGCCGGTTTTATTCCACACCTGGAATCTGGAAATATCAATGCCTACGCCATAAAGCGACTGTTTTTCCTGCGGGATTTTTTTATCGAATCCGATTTGCCCTGACGTTCTTTCATCCTTAATGAAGTTGATTCCGAAATGCGAGCCTAATCCCGATTTTTCCAGATCGTTATAGTTAAGTAAATAAGCGGCATTCAGCTGGGTTCCTTTCGGCCGGTCCAGGAAGCCGTCGTCATTCATATCCGTATCACCAAAAGTGCCGTTTCCGTGTAACAGAAACGTTTGTGACCATTTTTCATTGATCGGTGAAACGCTGGTGATATTCGCTTCGGTTCTTCCGTTGAAATCGGCAAAGAGGTTAAGGGAAGTTTCGGATTCTTTGGCGTTTTTCAGCAATTCGGTATTGATCTGTCCGGTGATGCTTTCATAGCCGTTGGATACCGTGCTTCCGCCTTTTGTCAGCTGGATGCTTTCAATCCACCGTCCCGGGATGAAACTTAGTCCGTACGCAGAAGCCAGCCCTCTGATCTCAGGCAGCAGCTCTTTCGTTAAGCTGGTGTATTTCTGATCCAGCCCCAGCATTTTCAGCTGTTTGGTTCCCGTCACAGCATTGCTGAAGGACACATCTACCGTGGCGTTGGTTTCAAAACTTTCGGATAAATTGCAGCAGGCGGCTTTTAATAATTCTTTTTTATCGATGTTAAAAACAAGTCCGGCCTCTTTTTTCTGTAATGAAGTAGCCGATTTGTATCCCATTACCGTAATGCCTTCAATAGCTTTTCCGGCAGAACGTTCAGTAATGGAAACCGTATGCTCCGAATGTGCTGGTGCTTCAGCTTCTTCTGAATGAACTTTCGGATTGGCTTCCCCGAAAGGAATCGCGCGGTCATACAGACAACAGGAGGGAAGGTTTTTATAGGTATTGTCGCTGGATTTGTACTTTTCGTTGTCATGACCGACCTCCGCTATGTTCTTCAAAATCTTATCGGATGAGGTTTTAGCCGGATCAAAATGTAAAGTCACCGTCTGGGTTTCCGCATTCCATCCGGCGGCATCGGCACCGGCCTCTTTTGCGGCTTTTTCAATCCGGGCTTTACAGGATTCGCAATTGCCTTTTACATAGAATTCATTTTCCTTTCTTAAAGGACGATCATGATTATCTGTAGTGGCAGCCTGCAGATTCCGCTCGTAATGGCAACAATCGGGTAGGGCCTGATAACTGTTTTCAGGAGCTTTGAACTTTTCATTGTCATGGCCGGCATCGGCCACTTTCTTTAAGATTCCGTCTGCCGAAACGGCATTGTCGGCTTCTATGGTCAATGTCTGAAGGTCTACGGAATAGACTGCCGTTTTGGCCCCTGCTTTTTTGGCAGTGGTTTCAATTCTTTCTTTGCACATGTTGCAGTTCCCTTTTACGGTAAAACTGTTTGTAGAAAGATTTTGGGCCGGTATAAATGAGGCAGATACTAAGAATATACCAAGAATAATCCTGGAAATATATAATTTCATGGGTTTAAAAAATTTAGATTAATTAAATTTAATGCAGCAATAAATCGATGTAATCATCTGATAAATTGCTAAGATGACACCTTGGTGCATTTGTTTAATTAACCTATTTTCGGCGGCTGCCAGATTTCTTTTAAACGGTCTGAAAAATAAGGGTCCGAATATTCGAACGGTAAATGTTTGTCGGATTGATAAGATGGAATCTCCGCCTGCAGGTTTTTAAATCCCTGAGTTTCTATATGGGTGTAGCAGGTAATACAGGTAGAACAGCAATTATCGTTGCATGAAGATTGCTGCTCTTCCTTGCTATGGTTTTCTTTGGAATGCTGATGGTCTTTTTTGCAGCAGCTCATTTCAGAATCATTTTTGCAGCAGGTTTCCTGCATATTCTGAGCATAGAAATTATCTTTAGGAACCAGGAAAATCCCCAAACAGAAAATAAGCGTTATGATCTGAACTAATTTCATGCGGCAAAAATACAAAATTTACGGCAAAGCTTCACCAACTTTCACGGCGCAATTGTGCCAAGGCTCTCCGTGCGGAGGGTTCACAGCCGGTTTAGGTCCTGTAGGGGCCGGTGTGGAAGCGGGAGCGGGTGTATTTTGTGCTACTACCTGAGCCGGTTGCTGTACAGGAGTGGGTTTGCTGTTCAGAGGTTGTCCTACGGGAATATCGCATCGGTGTCCCGGTTCTCCGTGAGGCGGATTCATGCCCTTTGGGGTTACGGTTTTTGCTTTTCCGTTTTTATCAACCGTAAATTTTCCGGGCTGCAAGGCATTCGGATCGATCTGGATGGCTTGTCCCTGCTGGGTATTTACGGCTATATTCTGTGCATTTGGCTGTTGAGGAGCCGAATTTAAAGGCTGTCCAACCGGAATGTCGCACCGGTGGCCCGGCTGTCCGTGAGGTGGATTCATCCCGGCCGATGTTACGGTTGCCGTTCCGGAACCGGAGGTAATGCCCGCCTGGTCTATCAGAGAGGCTTTCGGAGCTTGGTTTACAGGAGCAGCCGGCTGTTCAACGCCTGCCTCTTCCGTAATGTAGGTTGCCCTTTCATCTTTTTTACAGGAAACGGCTAATATGGATAGGGCCATCAGACCCAACAATGTATTCTTCATATAAAACAAAATTAGCAAAACATTTTGAATTGCTTTGCTAACTTTATACTTATAATGATATTTTTGAATTAATTCTTAACAAGAAGCCGGAATCCTTCACCGTGCACGTTAATGATTTCTAACCCTTCATCATCCTTCAGCAGTTTACGGAGTTTCGCGATATAAACATCCATGCTTCTCGCCGTAAAATAGTTTTCTTTTTTCCAGATTTTTCTCAAAGCAAGATCCCTCGGCATGAAATCGTTTCTGTGGATGCACAGAAGCTTCAGCAGCTCGTTCTCTTTCGGGGAAAGCTTGTATTCGTTATCACCCACGCGTAGCTGTCTCAACATGGAATCGAAGAAAATGTTGCTGATCTTGAACTGTTCCTGTTCTTCATTCTCCAGGGTGGAACTTCTTTGAAGGATGGCCTTGATTTTATATAAAAGCAATTCCGTATCAAAAGGCTTGGTGATGTAGTCATCGGCACCCAACTGATATCCTTTCAGAATGTCTTCCCTCATATTTCTTGCCGTAAGGAAAATGATCGGGGTATTTTTATCTATTTTTTTAACGTCTTCAGCCAGGGAAAATCCGTCTTTTTTCGGCATCATCACGTCGAAAATGCAAATATCGAATTCGTTTTCCGTGAATTCTTTCAATCCTTGTTCGCCATCAGTGGCCAGAGTAACCTCGAAATTATTTATTGTTAAATAATCCTTCAGCACTGCCCCGAAACTCTGGTCGTCTTCTACTAATAATATTCTGTTGCTCATAGTTTTAAATTATTAAAATTAATAATCAGAATGAACCCGTCACTCTTTTCTTCCTGTATTTTGTTTTTGGTTTATTTTTTAATCAGCTTGTCGGCAGCTTAATTGTAAATGTGCTTCCTTTTTCTTTATCGGAATCTACAATAATCTGTCCTTTATGAAGTTCTACAATTTTTTTTACATAGGAAAGTCCTAATCCCTGTCCTTTTACATTGTGGATGTTTCCTGTTTCTTCCCTGAAAAATTTCTCAAAAATTTTAGTCTTGTTATGGGTTTCCATTCCCATTCCCTTATCGGAAACTTCTATCACATAAAAGTGGCCTTCATTTCTGGTACGGATGGTAATTTCCGGTGCTTCGGGCGAATACTTATTGGCGTTATCCAGAAGATTTACCAGCATATTGGAAATATGGAATTCGTCTATTTTAAAAGTATAATTCGTAGCGTTGAACTCCTGGATAAGCTTTCCGTTTCTCTGCTGGACAATCAGGTTAAAAGATTCCGTTGTCCTCCGGATCAGTTCCCTCACATTCGTTTCCCGCAGGAATAGTTTCACTTCGTTTCTTTCCAGTTTCGACATGTTCAGGACGTTTTCCACCTGTTTTTTCATTCTCAGGTTTTCCTGTTTGATCAGTTCCGAATAATATTTTACCTTATCGGGGTTGGTGGCAATCTTATCATTAGCCAGGGAATCGGTTGCCACGGAAATCGTCGCCAGCGGCGTTTTGAATTCATGAGACATGTTGTTGATGAAATCCGTTTTCACTTCCGCCAGCTTTTTCTGCTTCATCATATAATTGATGGAAATAATATAAATACCCAAAATCGTCAGCAGGGAAAGAAAAGTTCCCAATAACATTGGCCAGTTGTTCATCGCCAGGGAATAATCCTTTTTCGGGAAAACGAGGGCTAAGCTGTATAAGGTTCTTTCTTTCTGGTCTGTAAACAAGGGATAGCTGTACGTATTGTTGTCTTTACGGTCTTTGTAATCCCTGCTCACCACTTTCGTAAGATTGTTATTCTTGTCAATAATGCCGTATCCGAACTTGGCGGAAATTCCGCGGATCCTCAGCTCTTTGGTAATCACGGAATCCAGAACTTTGGAATTTACCCTCTTTGAAATGGGAAGATTATTGCCTACAATCTTGGCATATTCTTTCATGGAATAATCCCCGTTTTCAATATCCTGGTTTAGATCTGCGGTAAGAATACCGCGATCGGTCGTATCGCGCTTTATTTTGTAGGCTGCTTCGTCAGTATATAATTTGGTAAGCTTGATGGAATCCCCTTTCTGCGAAATCGGAAGCTGGCTTTTTTCAATGATGTTTTTCAGGTAAATGATCTGCCGCTGCTTCCCGGAATCTTCTACCTGCTGAATCGTCGTTAAAGTTGGCTGCTCGCTGTTGGCCAGAATATTGTTTCTGAAATCTTTGTTATCAACATTTAAATATTTGTCGAGTTCAATTTCGCCGATACTTTTTGACGTTCCCTCCAATGCTGAATATATTTTTGAGGAAAAATCCTGCTCCAGGGCACCGTAATAATTTTTCAGCCAATAAAACTGGAGCGTGACAAAGACAATCAGTGAGATTGTCATGAACACTGAAATTATTGGGATGAATTTATTATTCATTTATCATTTTTTAATAGTTTTTTAAAATAATGAATGTTAAAATTATTATTTTATGATTTGATAAACAAAAAATAAGCCGTTAAATTGTGTAATTTTTCTTAAAACTCTGTTTTTTAACATTTATTTAGGAATTTTTGAAAGTATGGTATAGGAAAAATAAGGTGCTGAAAATAAATGTAGCTTTGTCTAAACAAAATATCTCTTATGGAATCCAAAATGATTTTTAACAAAGATTTTGATGCCAACAGCATCTACGTAATGAAAATCTATGATGCTGAAGCAGCAGCAGTATGGGACTATTTTACCATATCCGAATTGCTGGACCGGTGGTGGGGACCGGAACCCTGGACATGTAAAACGGAGACCCAGGATTTTAAAGAAAGCGGCATGTGGCTGTATGCGATGGCCGGGCCGGAAGGTGAACGGCATTATACCAAAGTAAAGTATGGAGAAATTACCGAACACCGGAGCTTTGATGCAACCAATTTTTTCTGTGATGAAAAAGGAACGGTAAATCCTGATTTTCCTGAAGTAAAATGGCTTTTCGGTTTTACAGGGGTGGAAGAAGGAACAAAAGTAACGGTTAATATCCATTTTCCCGATGAAGAATCTTTAAAGAAACTGCTGGAAATGGGTTTTGAGGGAGGATTTAGAATGGGACTGACGCAGTTGGAGAAAATTATCAATCAATAATCGGTTTAAATAAAAAATGGAAAGTAAAAATTACTTTCCATTTTTTATTTTAGAGGTTTGAAAATTTAATTTTCAAATGAGTTCTTCATCTTGGAAGTACTGAATGATGGCCTTTTTCATCAGCAGCTGCTGTTCATTGGGCTTCAGTTCCGGAAGTTCTTCCAGCTGATCAAAATGCGGATATCCGTCATCGTCATAATAAGAAAATTTGTAATACCCGAAAGGTTCCAATAACCTGCATACGGCTATGTGGAGAAGGTTTACCTTATCATCTTTTGTGTATTTCTGCTGGCCGCTGCCGAGTTCCTGAAGGCCTATCAGGAAAAGATAGGTTTCAATCGGCGCGTTTTTTTCCGTATCAAAATTTTCAATGAAAAATTGTTCTACTTTCTGCCAGTATTCTGCTTCGTTATTCATAATATATTATAAATCAATTCTCCTGATCGTTATTGGTATTCTGCGTGTCATATTTTGCCGCATCCTGTTTTCTTGCCAGATCCAGAAGCTGCTCAAATTTTTCATCTTTCTTTTCCCGCAGGTATTCCTGTTTCTCAATTCTGTTGATTCTGCTCTTTTGAAAAAGGTAATACACTACAGCAACCCCAAAAAAAATAATCAGGAGGGTCATATCTTAATTTTTATTTTCCAGTTTTAGTAAAAATGCATATTCCAATGCGTCTTCCTTCAAAGATTCAAACCTTCCGCTGGCCCCGCCGTGGCCCGCGCTCATGTCGGTCTTGAAAACAAGGAGGTTGTTATCCGTCTTCAGTTCCCTGAGTTTGGCCGTCCATTTGGCCGGTTCCCAGTATTGAACCTGGGAATCGTGCAGTCCGGTGGTGATCAGTACATTCGGGTAATCTTTGGCTTCTACATTATCGTACGGTGAATACTCCTTCATGTAATGGTAATATTCTTCATCATTCGGATTTCCCCATTCATCGTATTCCCCGGTGGTCAAAGGAATGGTTTCATCCAGCATGGTCGTTACCACATCCACAAAAGGAACCTGCGCCACAATCCCGTTAAACAAAGCAGGCTCATAATTCATGACGGCTCCTACCAGCAGGCCTCCGGCACTTCCGCCCATGGCATATAAATGTTTTGGGGAGGTATAGTTTTCTTTGATCAAAAATTTTCCGGCATCTATAAAATCGAAGAATGTGTTTTTCTTAGACAGCATTTTACCGTCTTCATACCATTCTCTTCCCAGGTATTCACCTCCTCTGATGTGGGCAATTGCATAGATAAAACCCCGGTCCAGGATCGATAGCCTTACGTTTGAGAAGCTTGCATCCACGGTATGTCCGTAACTGCCATATCCGTACAGCAACAACGGGGTATCCGCAGACTTCTCCGTGTCTTTATGATACACCAGGGAAATCGGAATCTTTGTTTCGCCGTCCCTGGAATCTGCCCAGATTCTTTCGGAAATATAATTTTCCGGGAAAAATTTACCACCCAGTACTTCCTGCTGTTTCAGGAGAATGGTGGTTTTCTCTTTCATATTGTATTCGTACGTCGAGCCTGGCTGGGTTAAAGAAGTATAGCCGTAGCGCAGGATTTCCGTATCAAATTCAAGATTCACTCCGATATAAGCCGTGTACGTGGGATCGGAGAACGGCAGATAATATGATTCCCGGGTTTTTTCATCAATGATTTTGATCTGTAAAAGTCCCTGTTCCCTTTCTTCAAGAACAAGGTAATGTTTAAAGATCTCAAAACCTTCCAGCAATACTTCGGGACGGTGCGGGATAACGTCCACCCAGTTTTCCATGCTGCAGTTATCGATTTTTGTCTTTACGATTTTAAAGTTGAAAGCATCATCCGCATTGGTAATGATGTAAAATTCGTCTTCATAGTGCTCCACGGAATATTCCAGGTCATCAATCCTCGGCTGAATGATTTTCCAGTCTGCAAACACATCGTCGGACGGAATAAACCGGTGTTCGTCTGAAATTGTGCTGGAGCTGGCAATGAAAATGTATTCCAGGGACTTGGTTTTGAAAACGTTCACGTCAAAAGTTTCGTCTTCCTCATGAAAGATCAGCACATCCTCGGAAGCATTGGTTCCCAGCTTATGGCGGTACACCTGGAAAGCCCTCAGGCTTTCGTCTTTCCGGATGTAGAATATATGTTCGTTATCATTGGCCCAAACCGCTTTTCCGGTCGTGTTTTCAATTTGATCAGGAAGAATTTCCCCTGTTTTGAGATTTTTGAAATTGATGCTGTAAATTCTGCGGCTTACTTTGTCCGTAGAAAAAGAAGCCAGTTCGTTATTCGGAGCAACGGCAACGCTTCCCACTTCAAAGTAGTTTTCACCTTCTGCCAGCACATTGACGTCCAGGATAATCTCCTCTCCGTTTTCCAGACTCTGGTGTTTTCTGCAGAAAATAGGATATTCTTTTCCTTCTTCGTAACGTACGATGTACCAGTATCCGTTGAAAAAATAGGGTAAAGACTCATCATCCTTTTTATACCGGGCCTTCATTTCTTCAAAAAGTTCTTCCTGCAAAGGTTCCGTGTCTTTCATCACGAAATCGGCATAGGTATTTTCTTCTTCAAGGTATTTAATGACTTCCGGATTTTCCCTCTCATTAAGCCAGAAATAGCTGTCCGTTCTTTGATCACCGTGTGTTTCGAGGAGTTTTTCTATTTTTTTTGCCTTTGGAGCTTCCATTCAATATTAATTCTTGTTCAAATTTAGTTAAAAAAAAACCATCTTTCCTGTATGAAAAGACGGTTGCTTTATATTTTTATATTAAAACCTATTTATGAAGCGCTTTAATATATTTTTCCAGGGCCATGGTCATGGAGGGGGTTTCTTTTGTCGGTGCCATTAGATCTACTTTCAGGCCTGCATCTTCCGCAGCGGCTGAAGTGGTGGTCCCGAAAACGCCGATCTTCGTATCTTCCTGCGTAAAGCCCGGAAAGTTCTGCTGCAAAGACTTGATTCCCTGCGGGCTGAAGAAAATAAGCATGTCGTAATCCTTCACATTGATGTCGGTAAGATCGCTGCAGACCGTTCTGTACATAATGGCTCTTTTCCAGTCGACATTGGAGGCTTCCATCGTCTTTGTAATGTCCGGGCTTAAGACATCTGATGAAGGAAGCAGATATTTCTCGGTCGGGAACTTCTTGAAAAGCGGCAGTAGGTCGGAAAAATTCTTTTCCCCGAAGCTGATCTTTCTTTTTCTGTAAACGATATGTTTCTGAAGGTAGTTGGCAATTGCTTCAGACTGACAGATGTAACGCATCGTATCAGGAACCGCGAAACGCAGCTCTTCCGCTAATCTGAAGTAATGGTCTATCGCATTTTTACTCGTGAAAATGATTCCGGTATATTGCGTAAGATCGATCTTCTGTGTTCTCAGTTCTTTATTGTCAACTCCTTCGACGTGGATGAAAGGACGGAAATCAATCTTTATCTTTTCCTTCTTTGCAATTTCCAGGTACGGAGACGACTCACTTGGCGCTGGTTGAGAAACCAATATAGACTTTATTCTCATCATTGACATTTATTAAAAAAATAATAGCTTCCAAAGCAACAAAAGAGGTGCAATTTGGAGGGTGCAAATATACAAAAATTTATAATACCATTTTCCGGGTAATATCTTGTTCTTGTGAAATAAATAGAAAAAAACTTTAAAAATGAAGACAAAGGAAAAAAAGAACAGATAATATAAAAACATTTCATTTCTGTCGATCGGGAAATAATAGTGCACGACACACAGAATAATCAGCAGAAAAGACAGGATAAAATAGAATTTGGCAGCGGTAAAATAAAAGACAGTCCACTTTTTTCCGTCGCCGATACTCTGGAAAAATAAAAATCCCAGGCTGGTTCTTACCAGATAAAAAAGAATGACGGCACTCAGGCAGAACCCGAATTTGTTCAATTGGTATCCCAGGACCTGCAGGTCTGCTACAAATTTCGGGACCGTAGGAACATACTGCGAGATCAGAGTTGATAAGGTAAGGATCACCACGCAGGAGATAATGACCCAGCTCGGCAGATTGTTGCTGGAGTCGTAATATTTTTGAAGCAGAAAGTCTCTCAGGTTGGCTTCCCTTTCTACGATATTCATCATAAAAAGATATAAAAAGATGCAACCTAGCAATATAAAGATTACCCAGTCGTTGTTCTCAGGTATTCTTACATGATTTATAAAGTTTTGTGATAGCGGCAACGTAATTTTTTTGCAAAATTATAGATTATTTTGTATAAAATAAAAAGGTTAAATAAACTATCTTTGCAAACTGAAATGAAAAAACTGGTCATAATCCCGACTTACAACGAAAAGGAAAATATTGAAGATATTATTTCCGCAGTTTTTGCATTGGAAGATGACTTTCATATTCTGGTAGTGGATGACTCGTCTCCTGATGGAACGGCGGAACTGGTAAAGCAGCTGCAGAAGGCATTTCCGCATCATCTTCACTTGTCCGTCAGGAAAGTAAAAGACGGTTTGGGAAAGGCCTATATCCATGGCTTCAGATGGGCCATCGAGAATAATTACGATTACATTTTCGAGATGGATGCCGATTTTTCCCACAACCCGAACGACCTGCCGAAACTTTTTGAAGCCTGCCTGAATGCGGATATGGCCATCGGTTCCCGTTACTCAAAAGGGGTAAATGTGGTGAACTGGCCGATGGGAAGGGTATTGCTGTCTTATTTTGCTTCAAAGTATGTGCGTTTTGTATTGGGACTCCCGATTCACGACACGACGGCAGGTTTTGTCTGTTTCTCAAGAAAAGTGCTCGAAGAAATCGGGCTGAACAATGTAAGGTTAAAAGGATACGGATTTCAGATTGAAATGAAATTCAGGGCCTTTAGAAAAGGATTTAAAATCGTGGAAGTGCCGATTATTTTTACCAACAGAATTCTGGGGGAAAGCAAAATGAACGGCGGAATTATTCATGAAGCGGTTTTCGGCGTGTTAAATTTAAAATGGAAATCCCTCATCAACAGATTATGAAAAAACTGTTCTTTATTTTCGTTCTGATGGGTCTTTTTTCCTGTGGAGACTACATCGATAAGCCCAAGAACCTGATCTCCGGAGACCAGATGGCAGAAGTGCTGGCAGACCTGGCCATCAACGACCAGGCGACCTTTATCTACCCGAATTCCAATCTGGAAGCCGGAACGCGATATGTTTTAAAAAAGCACAACATCAAATCCGAAGATTTTATCGCCAGCTTCAAATATTATGTGGTGAAGGAAAAAATGCAGGGGATTGCGGAGGATGCACAGAAAATACTATTGGGAAAAGATCCGAAAGCGGATCAGTATGTAAAGGATAAAAAAAATAAACCGGGGGAACTTCAGCCTCCTCCCGTTTTATCGAGATAAGTAAAGATGCAAAAGTTTTTTAGTATAGAAAAAACCTCGGAGGGGAAGGCAAGAGCGGGAGAGCTTACGACGGATCACGGTAAGATTCAAACGCCGATCTTCATGCCGGTAGGAACGGTTGCAAGTGTAAAGACCGTGCACCAGAGGGAATTAAAAGAAGACATAAAAGCGCAGATCATTCTGGGCAATACCTACCATCTGTACCTCCGTCCGGGCATGGAAACCATGCAGGCAGCAGGAGGGCTGCACCAGTTCATGAAGTGGGATCTTCCTATTCTTACGGATTCGGGAGGCTTCCAGGTATTTTCCCTGGCCAGCAGCCGGAAAATGTCTGAGGAGGGTGCCCGGTTCAAATCCCATATCGACGGAAGCTATCATATGTTCTCGCCGGAAAAATCGATGGAGATCCAGAGACAGATCGGAGCCGATATTTTTATGGCCTTTGATGAATGTGTGGCCTATCCGTGCGAATACAACCAGGCGAAATCTTCGATGGAGCTTACGCACCGGTGGCTGAAAAGATGCATCGAATGGACGGAAAACAATCCTGAACTGTATGGGCATAAGCAAAGGCTTTTTCCGATCGTTCAGGGATCTACTTTTTCAGATTTAAGAAAAATTTCCGCGCAAGTAATTGCCGAAGCCGGTGCTGAAGGAAATGCGATCGGCGGACTTTCCGTAGGTGAACCCGAGGAGGAAATGTACCGGATTACTGATGAGGTAACCGATATTTTACCGAAAGATAAGCCAAGATACCTGATGGGCGTAGGAACACCGTGGAATATCCTGGAGTCGATCGGATTGGGTATCGATATGATGGACTGCGTAATGCCGACAAGGAATGCAAGAAATGCCATGCTTTTCACCTGGAAAGGGGTAATGAACATGAAAAATGAAAAGTGGAAGCAGGATTTTTCGCCGTTGGACGAATTCGGAACGAGTTTCGTAGACACGGAATATTCAAAAGCGTATGTAAGGCATTTGTTTGTTTCCAAAGAATACCTGGCGAAACAGATTGCGTCCATCCATAACCTGGCTTTTTACCTGGATTTGGTAAAAACGGCAAGAGAGCATATTTTAGCAGGAGATTTCTATCAGTGGAAGGATTCTGTAGTTCCGGTACTGCGCCAAAGGCTGTAAAATAAAATTAACTAAGAAAGAATTCTGACAGGAATAATCAAATAAAAATGCAGTAAGATGCTGAAGATCATCGACCGATATATCGTACGAAAATACCTTGGAACATTCAGTTTCATGCTCATATTGCTGTCTATTGTGGTCTTGGTGATCGATGTACAGCAAAAAATCCCCAGGATTGAAAATGCTACGGCGATCGATCCGAAGCTGAACGTGACGTACTTCCTGATCCATTTTTATCCGTTCTGGATCATCAACCTGATCATGACCTTCCTCTCGATCCTGGTCTTTATTTCTGTGATCTATTTTACATCCCGGATGGCAAATAACACCGAGATTGTTGCTGTAATTAGCAGCGGGGCCAGCTTTCACCGGTTTGCACGGCCTTATCTGCTGACTTCTTTATTCATCGCCATTTTATCGTTAGGGATCAACCATTTCCTGTTGCCGTGGGCCAATATTCAGAAAAACCAGCTGGAGGCTTACACCTACAATGCCACCAATAAGGAGAAGGTGCTTGGAACGGCTCCCGTTTCCGCCCAGCTGAGCAAAACCGAGTACATCTTCATCAACACCTGGAACAAAAGGGAAAAGAGGGGTTCCGGTTTCCTGTATCAGAAGTTTGATAAAAACAGGAGAATGACCTATGAATTGAAAGCTTCCGATGTTTCCTGGGATAAGGATAAAAAAATCTTCGTCCTGAATTCATATACTGAAAAAACCATCAATAAAGATGATACGGAAAAATTGTCCAACGGATTCGACCTGAAGAAAAATTACGGCCATGATCCCGAAGAACTTTTCCCGAACGAATTATTGGGACAGAATAAAACCACGCCCGAGCTCTTAAAATTCATCCATAGGGAGACCGAAAAAGGAAACAGCAACCTGAATGCACACCTTAATGAGCTTCATCAAAGGACTTCCATGCCTATTTCCATCGTGATTCTTACTTTTCTGGCACTTTCTCTTTCCTCACAGAAAAAAAGGGGAGGACTGGGGGTCAACTTGGCTTTGGGGATTTCCCTGGCATTCGTTTTTGTATTTTCCTTTGAAGCCTTAAAAGTGGTTTCCGAAAATAAAAGCATGTCTCCGGCTTTGGCGATGTGGTTCCCGAATATTGTTTTCCTACCGCTTGCCGCTTACCTTTATATTAAAAGGGCCAATCAGTAAAGCAGCTTTATTGCTTTATGATAGAAAGCCTGTAAACCATCGTCTTCCAGTTCGATCCAGAGCTCACCTTTTTCGTCGGCTTTACGGATGATGCCATTTTGACGCTTTTCATCTTTTTCAAAAACGGAAATTTCATCTTTCCGGAAGAGCTTTTTATTGAAAAGATCCAGGATCTCCTGTTCGGAAGGCAAAATCCTTAACTTTTTCGTTAAAAATTCATCCAATTGCATGGCGAATTTGTGGAGATCATGGTGGTTTCCCGTAAGCGTGAGAAGCGATCCGGCATTGGAAATTTCAGGAAATTTTTCCTGAAGGATATTGAATCCCGCCCCGATAATAAAATAATTTTGGTGGTTGGCGCTTTTCTTCTCGATCAAAATGCCGACAACTTTTTTGTTTTTGAGGATGATATCATTAGGCCATTTGATTTTCACCGGGTTTTCAGCCAGAT
>JAKOOG010000340.1 GCA_022701545.1 Weeksellaceae bacterium
AAATTACCTGAAGAAGTTCAAGGCAGGGTGTATCCCGCTTTTGATAGCCCGGAGCATAGCAACTTAAACTATTAACGATACCCTAAAATTTCAGGTCTTTGTTTCATTTAAAGGTAATCTCAACAGAGCAGGTGATTGGAATTTGAGGAATGCTTTCGTTCATAAGTGATTAAATACCTTCCGGAGAAAATAGCTTCTTTGCCTTTGTTCTATGATGGAATTCATAACGCATAAAAACAAATCAGGTAATCTTTTCAGGAGTTTCATTAATAGGTTTATTCTGATGGATTGCCTTTATTCTAAACAGGCATATATCGAATGGTACCGTTTAAAAAATCCAATGTTTCCCCTTGGCTTAAACTGATGGGATTGATGAAAAATAGGTCGCTGAAAAACAGGGTGATACATATTTATTTTGAATTTTTTCAATTCTTTTCCAACGCTTTTGGCCATTTCTGCATCTATACCAATAGAGACTGCTGCTAAAAATAAAAAAGATAAGCCATGAAAAATTTATATAGACACCTCCTGTTATTTCTTCCGGTTCTCAGCCTGGCGCAGGTGCCTGTGGTTGAAACCGGCGACGGAAAAGGCGGCTATCAGAAAAACAATGACGTCGTTCTGCAGAAGCTGAGCATTGATACCAAAATCACCGGAAGGATTTCCACCAGCACCGTAACCATGGTTTTCAGGAACAATTCCAACCGGCTGAGAGAAGGACGGGTTACCTTTCCGCTGCCGGAAGGCGTAAGTGCCGGCGGTTATGCTCTCGACATCAACGGGAAATTGCGGAATGCCGTTCCGGTAGAAAAGGAAAAAGCACGCGAAGTTTACGAAACCATTAAAAAAAGGAATGTCGATCCCGGGATCCTCGAAAAAGTGGAAGGGAATAACTTCAGGACCACGGTTTATCCGATCAGTGCGAACGGCGGCGAACGAACGGTTCAGATTACCTACAACTATGAACTGAAAAAATCCGGAAATGCCTACCGGTACTTTCTGCCGCTGAACGGGAATGCCCAAATTCCTGAATTCAATCTTAAAACCACCGTTTTTCAGAGTACCGAAATTCCACAGCTGGAAGAAAAGCCCGACGGCAGCTTCGATTTCATAAAAAACGGGAATATATGGGTGGCGGAAACCCGCAAGGCCAATTTTAAACCGGCAAACAACATCAGAATCAACCTTCCCCAGCATGAAGGAGCCCAAAGCGTACTGATGCAGAAAGCCTCCGGGAATACTTCCTATTTCCTGGCCGGAACCACGGTCAATCCGGGGGAGCGGGCAAAAAAACTGCCTGAAAAACTCGCGGTGGTCTGGGATAATTCCTTAAGCGGCAAAAGACGCGACCACTCAAAAGAATGGGCTTTGCTGGAAGCTTATTTTAAAACGAATAAAGCCCTTACCGTAAAAGTCTATTTCCTGAACCATACGTTTGAGGAAGGGCAGGCTTTTAAAATCAGCAACGGAAACTGGACTGTGCTAAAGGATTACCTTCTGCGGACTGTCTATGACGGGGGTACGGATTTCGGGCAGCTGAAGCCGGTAAAAGAGGAGGAGGTTTTGTTCTTCACGGACGGACTGTCATCTTTCGGGGAACTGAGATTAAACGGGAATATTAAAAAACCTGTTTATACCGTTTCTTCATCAGCCTCGGTGAATGCCGCCCAACTGAAATTCATCAGCAATACCACGGGTGGAGAATTCTTAAACCTGAGTGAGAATGATCCTTCAAAAGAAGTAAAAAAGCTCCTGTTCCAGCCTTTGAAATTTTTGGGGATCGAAGAGAACCATGCGGTTTCCGAAGCCTATCCTTCGTTGCCCCAAACCATTTCCCGGGATTTTGTACTCACCGGGATCCTGAAAGGAAACCAATCTTCAGTTGTAGTCAAATTCGGGTACGGCAACGAAGTGACGGAAACAAGAACCATTTCCCTGAATGCAGATGAGCAGACCGTGAAAGACTGGGAGATCTCAAAATTCTGGGCCCAGAAAAAACTGGGCGAACTGGAAATTTTTGAAAAGGAAAACAAAAACGAGATTAAAAACATCAGCCGCCGGTTCGGATTGGTCAGCAATAACATGAGCCTGATGGTCCTGGAAAATGTGGAAGATTATGTCCGGTACGACATCCCGCCGCCGGCCGAGCTGAGAAGCGTGTACGACCGGATGGTGAAAGACAGCAACGTCCGGAAAGATGAGC
Organism: Weeksellaceae bacterium; assembly: GCA_022701545.1. GTDB lineage: Bacteria > Bacteroidota > Bacteroidia > Flavobacteriales > Weeksellaceae > Chryseobacterium. The sequence continues at coordinate 2,204 of JAKOOG010000340.1, forward strand.
GGGTAAAAGACCTGATGGCCGATGCCGAAAGGATGACCGGACAGCTGAAAGCATGGTGGAAAAAAGATTTTACCCCGAAAGCAAAGGCGAAACGCTATCCTGAACCGGACCACGGCGGAATCCGGGATTCTGCCACCGGAAGACGTATGGAAATCGAAGAAGTGGTCATGATAGGATCGCCCGGTATAAGGGAAAACCGCGCCACGACAATGGCAGATGCTGCCCCGCAGGATGATCAAGCGGTTGATATCTTAGGATCCAGATCCAAAGAAGTCGAAGAAGTGGTGGTAACCGAAGCATTAGGTATGAGGAAATCCAATATGACAGCCTCAGTTACTAGCGTGCAGTCACTTGAAGGCAGAGCAACCGGAATACAAATCAGCAGGACTTCGGGAACTCAAATCGATTCCGTAAAAACACAGGATATTTCAGAGGTTGCCATTTCCGGGAGGGTAAGTGTATTTGAGGTACGGTCCGATGCGGAATACATGAAGCTTTTTGAAAAAGCCAAAGACGCGGAAACCATTTATCAGATCTATCTGAGCAACCGGGAAAAATACGAGGGTACGCCCCAGTATTACTTTGATGTCGCCCAATTGCTGTTCAGCATGAAGGATAAAAAATCAGGATTAAAAGTATTGAGCTCCATTGCAGATCTCGATATTGAAAATGAGGAGCTGTACAAGCTTCTGACCTATAAACTGAAACAGGCGGAAATCTATGACAAGGAACTGTTCATCACCCGGAAAGTCCTGGAATGGCGGCCTTTTGATCCGCAGAGCTACCGGGATTATGCGCTGGCCCTGGAAGACAACGGGCAGTACCAGCAGGCACTGGACAATCTGTATTCAATCCTCATGCAGTCCTACACCAGAGAGCTGGCCGACCGGGATGACGGCATTGAAGAAACGGTGCTTATGGAAATAAACGGGCTGATCAGCAGATACGGGAAAAAGCTGGATCTTAAAAACATCAATCCCAAGATCAT
>JAKOOG010000347.1 GCA_022701545.1 Weeksellaceae bacterium
GGAAGTAAGGTTAAAAGTTCCGTTCCCGTTTGCCCCTGCACAAGAGGTTAAAGAACTATTGTTCACATTTGGCAGCGGATTTACGGTTAGGGTAATCTGAGCGGTTTTTGAACATCCTGCTGATGAAGTTACATTCGCATAAACAATTCCTGAAGGTCCGGAATATGCGGTGGGGTTGGTGATCTGCCCCGTCAGATTGGAATTGGTAAAATACGTAACCGTTATTCCGGGATCAGAAGAAAGATTGGCGGAAGTAAGGTTAAAAGTTCCGTTCCCGTTTGCCCCTGCACAAGAGGTTAAAGAACTATTGTTCACATTTGGCAGCGGATTCACGGTTAGGGTAATCTGAGCGGTTTTCGAGCATCCGTACTGGGAAGTTACATTGGCGTAAATGATTCCTGCCGGTCCGGTATAAGCAGCCGGGTTGGCAATCGGTGTTCCTGTTAAAGCCGGATTGGTAAAATAAGTAACCGTTGTTCCGGGATCGGAAGAAACATTTACCGAACTGAGCGTATAGGTTCCGTTTCCGTTTAGGCCTGCGCAGGAAGTCAGCGTGCCGTTATTTATCTGTAATACATGGGTGTTGATGATGATCTTAAAATATTCAAAATCAAAAGGATTCCCATTGCCTTGGATGTAATAAATAAATGAATCGGTAGAGTTGGCAGTGGCCGGGTTTGGTGTGTAAATAATCTGTCCGGTTGCCGGATTTACCGTTGCAGTTCCTGAAGCCGGTGGTGAAGTAATACTTGTAAAAGAAGGAACAATCGTCTGTACAGAATTGGTAAATGCAGGGGTGATGATTTTGGTGTTACAAGACCCGATTGTATAGGTTGTGGTCGAAATCGGAGGACATAAAGTATAATTATAAACACTGGTTAACCGGGTTTCGCAGTTGTTTTTAGTAATCAGGCAGGTATAATCTCCGGCACCGTATAATTCCGGATTGATGGAAAACGTATTGGCTCCGGCAATAGGGCTTCCGTTTAAAAACCATTGGTAGCTGTCATAATTGCTGTCTACCTGCAAAAGGATACCGGCATAGCAGTCACCGGTTTTGGTAATGGCCGGTACGGAAGAGAATCCGGCAAAATATCCGCCGTAGCCTACCGCTCCGTTTCCGGCAGCGATTCCCGCTGTTACGGGAAGTGTGGAATTGACGGTTACATTTCCGGTTACTCCCTGAAGCGAGTAGGTTACCCAGCCGGGATTGCCGGTGACGGGATAAGGACCGCTTACAGCACCTATGGCACTTCCGTTAAAGGTAACATTGGCGCCGGTCTGGGTGATGATATTGAGTTTGGTATCAAAAGAATTGCTTCCGATTTTGTTGATGAACCCGATTTCGTTAATTTCTTTCGGCAGGAAACAGCTCAATGGCGGGATAAAGTTCATTCCTCCTGTGGCATACACCGTGCTGCCGGAGGTTCCTGCAAGAAGCTGATAGACATAGACGTTACCGGTAGCGGAAATACTCATATTATAGTGTCCGTTTCCCTGGTTGATGTAATTGGTTCCCTGTACCACATAATACTGTCCTGCATTTAAAGTGACATTTCCCAAAAGGCTTCCGTTTACGGTAAGCTTCGTATTGTTTTCCGTAGCAATAACCAATGCTGCTTCCATTCCGGAATTGGCAGGTCCGTTTCCTTTCACCATCACGAAATTTTTTCCCAGTCTTTCCACGGGGACGGCCTGGTCCATCAGGACATCCACATTGCTGTTGTTCTGGGTAGTATAGATGCTGTTGAAATTCCCGTTGGTGACGGATATCGGTTTGTCGGAAGTGATTTTTGCTCCCACCAGACCGTTTAAGTTGTTGGCAGACAGATCGCTTTGTGCCTCGATGATATAGGATTTTCCTTTATTAATGGTGAACGTTCTTGATGGGGCCGATAGGCCATCGGAGAAAACAACGCCCGGATTATATCCAGATAATGTGACGGTGGTATTGTCTTCTGTGGCCACTACGCCGATGGTTGAATTGACGTATGGTTTTGCCGTGGTATTGGGTACTACGCCCACGAAGAAGTTTTTACCGATGCCGGCCAGTCCTTTTGAAGTAATGATTTCTGCCTGGTTGGGAACCGCAAACCGGAAATTGGCAAAGAATTTCTTATTTCCTTTCAGGTGCAGCCCCATGTTTCGCTGGATGAAGAGATTCGATAGAGTAGAGGCAATCATATAGCTGTTCGGAACCGTAACCTGAACGGGATTGCCTTTGCTTACCTGTACCGTAGAAAACACAACATTGTTGTTGGAGATCTGTACCGGAAAAGGAATGGTTTCGTTGGTGGAAAGGTACAGATAGCATTCCGGGGTTCCCTGAAGGGAGCTTGCCGACATCGGGGCAAACCAATGTTCCGTATCCAGTTGAGCATTAAAGATTAAATAAAAAAAGGTGCAAAAGATTAGTAGAAATTTTTTCATGTCTAATAATAAAGGGCTGCAAATTTAAGTATTAATAATGGGCTTTTTCTTTAAATTTTCCCTCAAAATAGATTAATTAATGAAATTGTTAAATATTTAATAATCCGTTAATATTCCGCTGATCTGATAATTTAACGTGAACTTTGAATAGGAATTGGATTAACAGGCTGGAGAAGGGAAGCGGGATGATGGAAGTTATCTTGTCAACATTACTTTTAAAGGGATTAATGCGCAAATGAAATCGTTTGTTGTTATATAAATGAGAAATCTATTTAGAATCTGATTCAACCATATGAAATCCAATTTTTTTATTTCAATAATCGACTGGAAATAAATTAAATAAGATCGAATGCAGGTTGATTTAGTATGAATTCTTATTAACAGCCATGCAACAAGCCATAACAGGGAAGCTGGATTCCGGAAGTTTCTTTTTCAATATAAAGATTAAAGGTTGGAGGGCACTAAACGAAACCGTTTTATCACGCTGTCAAAGAACGGCTTTATTTAAAATCCCGAATTGCTTAACGGACTTTTCACTTTGCATTTCACTAAGCAGTTGAAGATGGCCGGATCACGTAAATTTAGAGCACAAAAAAATCCCGGTGATTTAATCACCGGGACCTGTATTTTAAATCTGAAAAGATTATAAGCTTACTCTTACAAATCCGGTTACTTTAAGGTCTCCGTTTACAGATTTTACATAGTCGGCAACAGACATGCTGCTGTCTTTGATGAAATCCTGGTGTACCAAAGTGTTGTCTTTGTAGAATCTCTGCATTTTACCTTTAAGGATGTTGTCGATAATGTTTGCAGGCTTCCCTTCTTCCGTCAGTTTATGTCTTTCGATTTCCAGTTCTTTATCGATCGTAGCCTGAGAAACAGCGTTCTCATCAAGAGCGATCGGGTTCATGGCAGCTACCTGCATAGAAACCGCTTTAGCTGCTTCGCTTGCTCCTTCTACGTTTGCAGAAAGCGCAGTGATGGAAGCGATTTTGTTTCCTGCGTGGATGTAAGCTCCCAGGAAAGGACCTTCAATTCTTTCGAAAGCACCAATCTCGATTTTCTCACCGATTACTCCGGTCTGCTCGATTAATTTTTCAGCAACCGTAAGCCCGTGGAAATCGGTAGCCAGTAATTCTTCTTTTGTAGCTGCGAAAATTGCCATTTCAGCCAATTCGTAAGCCAATTCGATGAACGCTTCGTTTTTAGCAACGAAATCGGTTTCACAGTTCAAAGAGATCACCACCCCTAAAGTGTTGTCCTCGTTTACTCTTGCGATTACCGCTCCTTCGGAAGACTCTCGGTCAGCTCTGTTAGCCGCAACTTTCTGTCCTTTTTTTCTAAGGATGTCTACTGCTTTTTCGAAATCTCCTTCAGCTTCCACTAAAGCTTTTTTGCAGTCCATCATACCTGCACCTGTTTGGTTTCTCAATTTTGCTACGTCTGCAGCAGCTGGTGTATAAGACATAATATCTATTATTTTTTTATTTAAGGTTGCGTATTAATTTTTAGCTTAATTTTAAAGCGATGCAAAGATAATGATTTTAATGATAAACTAAAAAATGACTTTTTGCGTTATTTGTATATTTAATAAATTTTTAAATGTTTACTTAATGAAAAAAATATTCCTCCTCATATTTTTATGTATTTTCACCCTCGGTTTTTCTCAAAAAAAGAAAAAAACGAAATCCAAAGCTATCGTAGAAAAGGAAACAGCGATCATCTATACGGAAAGTGACGCGGAAACGACGGCAGAAGCAAGGGTGGTGGCCGGCTTCCTGAAGCAGAATCCCGGACATGCCAAAACCGACTATTTCAAAAAGAAGTTGATCCAGATGATTATGGCCAATAACTCACCGGAGGCCAAGCCGACCATTAAAGCCGTCAGTGAAGACAAGATCCGGCAGATGGTGCTGGACAACAACAAACTGAACAATGCCAAGACCATAGCGGCGGCCAATACGGCAGGTTCTGCAAAAACGGAAACTGCAACGGGCAGCAGCAAAAAATCTTCCGGGGCCAGCGAGCAGAATAAAAAGACGGCGGCCATGCTCACCCATCTTTTCAACAACGACCCGATGGATAAGGAAGCCTACATCAACATCAAGAACCGGTCGAAATGCCGGCTGATCGTAAAAATCAACGGGAAAAAATATTATAACCTGGACGTCCCGCCCAATGGGCAGAATTTCCTGCTGGTGGAAAAGGGGGAATATGTCCTCACCACAATGGTCTGCGATGCCAAGTATTCTTCTTTAAAGAAAATTAATAAAGATATTGAGATTGAGCTGAATCTGAGTGAGTAGAAGTAGAAATAAAAAAAGCGGTTAAGAAAATTTTCTTAACCGCTTTTTTTTATCCTTTAAATTGCCCCATCGCAATAAATTTGTCCTGTCTCTGGGTTTCCAGTTCTTTTCCTGTGAATTTTGAAAAGGCTTTGATGTTCTGTAAGATCGAACTTTTCAGATTGAGGTAAGTGGTCTGGGGATCGTAATGTGCGCCACCCAGCGGTTCTTCCACGATGCCGTCGATGAATTTCTCTCTTAAGGCATCTTTTGGGGTAAGGTTCAGTGCGTTGGCGGCATCTTCCTTATGATCCCAGTTTCTCCAGAGGATGGATGAGCAGCTTTCCGGTGCAATGACCGTATACCAGGTGTTTTCCAGCATGTATACTTTATTTCCGACACCGATGCCCAATGCTCCGCCGCTGGCCCCTTCACCGATAATGTAGGTAAAGATCGGGGTTTTCAGCATCGTCATTTCGAAAATGTTTCTCGCAATGGCTTCCCCCTGTCCTCTTTCCTCTGCTTCAAGTCCCGGATAGGCTCCCGGAGTATCAACCAATGTTATTACCGGAATTCTGAATTTTTCAGCCAGTTTCATCAGTCGTAATGCTTTTCTGTATCCTTCAGGATTCGGCATTCCGAATCTTCTATGCTGTCTTTCTTTGGTGGTTCTTCCTTTCTGGGTGCCGATAATCATTACTTTCTGGCCGTCAAGAGTAGCCAAACCGCCGATCATGGCAGGATCATCTGCGAAATTCCGGTCTCCGTGAAGTTCCAGGAAGCTTCCCTTGTCTACCATTCCGTTGATATAATCCAGGGTATAAGGACGGTCCGGATGGCGGGAGAGCTGTACCCGCTGCCAGGGCGTAAGATTTCCATAGATTTCTTTTTTCTTTTCTATGATTTTATCCTCGATCTGGCTGCATGCTAATTTTACATCAACACCACTTTCTTCTCCTACTAAAGAACACGTTTGGTATTGATCCATTAATTCTTTTATAGGAAGTTCGAAACTTAAATATTCCATTCTTGAAGTAAATTAAAATCTTTCAAATTTATGAAAAATTATCAAAATCTATTTAAAATTATTCACGGCATTGTTTATGCGGACAGTAGTTTCCTCTTTTCCAAGAAGTTCCATGATGTCCGGAACGTCCGGGCCTTTCAGTTCGCCTACCAGAGATAATCTGAGCGGCATCATTACCTTACCCATTCCCAGGCCTTTGTTTTCTGCAAAATCATGAATGGCCTGCTTTATATTTTCAGCACTGAATTCCACGGTTTCCAGGTGCTGGGCAAGCTCCTGCAGAATTCCGGAAGTTCCATCATTCCATGCTTTCTTTGCTGCTTTTTCATCGTAAGAAGCCGGTGCCTCAAAGAAGAATTTTCCATTTTCATAGATATCTACCGGGAAAGTGGCCCTTTCTTTCATCAGGTGAATAACCTTCAGTAATTTATCATCGGGAAGCATCAGGTTTAAGCCTGAGCTTTTTAAAATCTGAAGCAGCGCTTCGTCCGATTTCTGCTGCATATATTGATGGTTAAACCACTCTGCTTTTTCCTTGCTGAAACGTGCGCCGGCTTTATGGACTTTATTCAAGTCAAATTCTTTGGCCATTTCGTCCAGCGATAAAATTTCCTTGTCATCGGCAGGGGACCAGCCCAATAGCGCTACCATATTGATGAAGGCTTCAGGAAGGTAACCGCTTTCACGGTATCCTTTGGAAATATTTCCTGTGGCGGGATCTGTAAAATTCAGCGGAAATACCGGAAATCCGAATTTGTCACCGTCTCTTTTGCTCAGTTTTCCTTTACCTTCCGGCTTTAGAATCAGGGAAAGGTGCGCAAATTGAGGAGCTTTCCAATCCATAGCCTCATAAAGCAAGGTATGCAGGCCTAAAGAAGGCAGCCATTCCTCACCACGGATTACATGGGAAATTTCCATTTCATGATCGTCGATGATGTTGGCGAAATGGTAAGTCGGCATTCCGTCATTTTTTACCAGAACCTTATCATCTAAAGTATTGGTATTGACGGAGAATTTTCCACGGATGATATCTTCAAGGTTCAACGTCCGGTCTACCGGCATTCTGAAACGAACCACGTAAGGCGTTTTCTCATCCAGCAGCTGCTGAACTTCCTCTTCGGAAAGCGTTAAACTGTTTTTAAGCTGATTTCTTGTTTTGTTGTCATAAGAAAAAACATCGCCTCTCGCTTCATATTCGGTACGGATGGCGTCCAGTTCTTCGGCTGTATCGAAAGCGATGTAAGCATAATCTGTTTTTAAGATCTGCTCGGTATACCGGTCGTAGATGTCTCTTCTTTCGGATTGTCTGTACGGAGCAAATTTTCCTCCTTTTTTTGGACTTTCGTCGGCAATGATTCCGCACCATTCGAGGGCTTCCTCAATGTATTCTTCTGCTCCTTCCACGTATCTTGCAGTGTCTGTATCTTCTATTCTCAGTACAAATTCACCGCCCTGGTTTTTAGCAAAAAGATAATCATATAATGCCGTTCTTACGCCTCCCAAATGTAAAGGTCCCGTAGGACTCGGAGCAAAACGTACTCTTACTTTGTCCATTTCAATTTTATTTTGGTGCAAAGTTAAGGGACTTTCCGCTAAAAAAAGGAATTCTATTTTGGATTTTTAAGAAGGATATAGTTTTTATATTCCCCGAAACGGATTTTCAGCAAATCTTCGATGGGCTGCAGGTATTTGTCTTTCTTTTTCCAGACCGCCTGTGACTTATCGTGGTTGAAAACGAAAGTATAAGCTGCAATCGCTTCTGCCATCACCTGGGGATGGGTTCCTTTAAATGGTGTTACCCGGTCTACCGTATTGTAGTTAAATTCGTCTTTCGGTGCTTCTTCCAGCTTTTTATCCGTGTGGCCGTAATAATATACAAAGTTATTTGCCTTCAGAGACATCGTTCTTTTGGATTTTACGGAACTGTAATGGTAAACAGGCGCATTTAAGGCCAGCACTTTCAGCTTTTCCCCTCTTTCGGAACCGTTTTCATAATTTTCGATGGAATTGAATTTCCTGAATCCCTGCGAATCGATATATGCTCTTATATTAGGATTGTATTTAAAGATTCTGATCTCATTCTTATGAACCCGTCTGCTGTTCCGGATATGGTTGTAATCGCCCCAGAAATGGATGAAAGGCTGGAGCAGGCCTTCTACTTCCTTGTATTGGCCGGCTTCCTTCATCTTTTCCAAGATTAAAGGATAATCTTTTTCATGCAACACCTCATCCGCTTGAATATGAATTACCCAATCCGCGGATGGAGAAATGTGGGTAAATGCAATATTGCACTGTTGGGCAAAAATTTTACCGCCGCGCGTCAGTGAGTCGTCCCAAACCGTATCGATGATCTTTATCTTCGGGTCTCCGATATTTTCAATGGCTTCTCTCGTCCCGTCTGTGGAATCTCCTACGGCAATTACAAATTCACTGCATAAAGGAAGAACGGATCTGATTGATTCTATGAAAGGTACTCCGTAAGTAAAGCCGTTTCTGACGTAGCTGAATGCGCTGATTTTCATTTAGTAATATTAGCAAAAGCAAAAATCTCACTTTTTTTTTGAAGCCGCAATTATTTTGGAAAATTAATTTATATTCTTGGAAGCTTGCTTGGTCAGCATATATATGAGAGAGGTGATTTAAATACAATTTAAAATACATTCAAAACAAAATCAGTAAAGTACACTTCTTCTTATCTGTATTAAATTTTTTCAGATTGGAACGGAAATGATAAAATCATTATTATCAATGTAGATGATTTCCTGCTACCGGAAAAGGCAAATACATCAATGAGCAGATTGCTCTTTATTCTTACTCAGCTAATGAATTATGCAAGATATGTTGAATTAAAATAAATTTTTCCACGTAAAATTTATTTTTGTTTACAAAGTTGTTATTTTAATTTTCAATATTTAAAATAGTTTTTTTGTTCACCTGTTATTTTGAAAATTAATTTACTTTTGTAACCTTAAACATCAAAATATGTTAGAAATCGGAGAAAGACCTTGGGGTAAATATTTTGTTTTGGCAGATGAGCCGAATTACAAATTAAAAAGAATTGAAGTGAACCCGGGGCAAAAATTATCTTACCAGTATCATTACAAAAGGCAGGAACAATGGACCATTATCGAAGGGAATGCAACAGTGGTCCTGGATGGTAAGGAAATTAACCTGGCTTATGGAGAGAGTATTTTTATCCCTCTCGGAGCAAGGCACAGAATGATGAATCTTTCCGATAAGCCGGTTGTTTTTATCGAGGTACAGACCGGAACTTATTTTGGAGAAGATGACATTGTAAGACTGGAAGACGAATATGACCGGCAATAAATAATTACACACTAAGGATGTCCGCTTATACTGGAAAACAGAATATACTGATTATTCTGCTTCTGATTTTTTCGTTTTCCTGCTCAAGAGAGGAAGAGAGTTTATATGCTGAAAATGTAGAGCCTGTTTCAAATGATAAAACGTATACAGGTCCTGTAGATTATCTTACGGATCTGGGAACGCTTAATATCAATGTTCTGGCCAATGGAAATCATCCCGGAAAGGATGATCCTGCATTTATCAAAAGCCTTAATGCACCTAATGTCGGTTACTGCCATCCGGATGTACAGTATTTTCCAAATGGATTCAATGGATACAAGTACTGGATGGTTTTTACTCCCTATTTTGGTACAGTGGGAACTGCCCAGGATGCCAAGAGGTATGAAAATCCTACCATTGTGGTTTCTAATGACGGTTTAAACTGGAGCCCTGCAACTGCAGTTCAGGGGCCGCTTCAAAGGACTCCGTCCGTTAATGAAAGTTTTTCAGAAAAAAAGGAAGAACCCAAACAAGGTTTCTGGTCTGATGTAGACTGGACTTTTGAGAATGGTAAGTTTTCTTTATATTACAGAGGAAGCTTTATTAAGGCAACTGCTTTTAGAAGCAGAGGAGCAAAAAGCCAGAACAACGCCCGTAAAGCAGATAAAAATGCCCAGCGAACGATTGTAAGACAAACTTCCTTAGATGGAGTTCACTGGGACCGGCTTGAAATAGCTTATACCAGCAATCTGCCTTATTCTCCTAAAAATAATCATATTATTTCACCAAGTTTTGTCTACAACGGAAACGGATATATAAGTTATGAGGTAGAAAATAATATAAGCCCGAATTTCCCGGGAAACGATCCTTCCTATGTTATCAGGAGAACATCTACGAATGGACTGGATTTTTCAAATTTTAAACAAAGTAAAGTTGTTAATTTTATTAATAAGCCCTGGGCTCAGGCAAATCCCGTTTTTGCTCCCTGGCATATCCAGGCAACTTATGTAGATGGATACTATTTTTTATGCATTGCTGCCGGCGATGTTAAAAAATATACTGCTGACACGCTTTATCTGGCATTCTCCAAAGACGGCGTGAATTTTAAAGTATTGCCTAAACCATTGGTTGAACATAACACCTACAGATCATGTGTTTTCCCGATGACAACAACCAGCGATGTTATTAATTTCGGTGCTGTGATTGCTTATAAAACCGGAGTTTTTAAATACAGGGAGTTTCAATTAAATAAACAGAAAATAGACGAATGTCTTTCTAAATAAATGTAATGAGCCCTGAGAAAAATAAAATTTCTGTATCTGTTATTATACCGGTCTATAATGTAGAGAAATTTCTTTCAGAAACTATACAAAGTGTTCTGGATCAAACTTTCACGGATTTTGAACTTATTTTAGTTAATGATGGAAGCACTGATGGCTCTCCTGAAATAGGTAAGAAGTATCAAAAAAAGGACAGCAGGGTAAAATATTTTTCTCAGAACAATTCAGGGGTTTCTGTTGCCAGAAATTTAGGGCTTTCTTATGCAACAGGGGAATATGTATTTTTTATGGATTCCGATGACACCATCGATAAACAATTTATTGAAACATCTTATAAAAGCGCAAAAGAACAGAATAGCGACTTTACCATTGTGGGAGATCATTATTGCCGGATGTTACCCGATGTTTCAGCTTTACCTACCTGTGCCCAGTTTCTGCGTTTGGATTTTTTAAAGAAACATTGTGATATCCGTTTTCCTGAAAATATTCAGCCTTGTGAAGACGGGTTATTTTCTCACCGGCTAATGGCTCTTACGGATAACATCGGGACTAACCGTCGTGCAGTTTACTATTACAGATCCCACGAAAATCAGAATAATCTGAAAATTAAGGAAAATACTGAAAAAATCATCCGGCAAATTCCAACCTGGTTTGAAATTTTAAAAGCATTCTATATAAAGTACGATTTATATAAAACCCATGCTTTACATTTAGCTTTATTTGTGGAGCACGAACCTTTCGGGCTCAGATATCTTAATACCCCTTTTACCGAAGAGCAGAAAGAACAATTGTTTAAAATAATCAGAAATTTTGCTGATGAATATGTGATCCCTTATCTCGGAAAAAAGGATTATTCAAAATTGAGCCTGCCGTTTATTCATTTCATCCATTCCGATAATTCTATTGAATTCGAGAAGAAACTTAGAAAGTATTTGAAAAATAGGGTATTTAATAAAAAGACAAAACTCTTTTTTGCAAAACTTATTCCCTTCGGTAAGATGCGTCGTGACCTGCGAAAAGAAATAAATATTAAGTATCCGTAATGAAAATTCTCCTGATTCAGCATCTTTATTTTCTTAATGGTTCCGGCGGAACAGAAAAAATCTGTACTTTTTTAGCCAATGGTTTTGATGGTCTTGGACATGAAGTAGAAATCGCGACCTGTCAGAACATTAAAGGCAGACCTGTTTTTCCTTTAAACACCAGAGTAAAAGTAACCAATATTTTTTCTGAAAATATTCATCAGACAAAACTAAAACCGCTCTTCAATTATAAAGGCCTCAATCCTATTCAATGGATTAGATATAAAGTCAATAAAAAATTAGCAAAAAAGGCCAATAAAGATCTACTGAAAGAGATGGGTGGGGCTGAAGGGTTATTCAAAAATAATCTTAGACTTCGGGCAAAAGCCTGGAAAAATTATATAGAATCTCGAAAGCCGGATATTATTATAACCATGTCTGTCAGTTCTGTTTTAGAAATTACATTCGAAAACGACTATCATATTCCTATCGTTAATTCGGTAAACGGAAGACCGGACTATGATTATTCGGACATTCTCGGATACCGGAGTCCTTTCGAAATGGATTTATTAAAAAATGCCTATAAAAGCCTTGCGGGAATTCAGATTTTATTTGAGAGCTACCGGGAGTTTCTTCCGCAGACGTTTCAGGGAAAAATAAGTGTGATTCCCAACCCGGTCCCGCAATTTGATGATGGTAAGATTGTAAAGCACGAAGGTTCAAAGCACAAATACAAGATTGTTAATATAGCTACTTTAGCCAATCACTGCAAGCAACAGCTTCTTGCCATTGAGGCTTTTGCAGCTATTGAAAAAAAACATCCTGAGTGGGAACTGCATTTTTGGGGAGAAGGTGAAGATCTTAATTTTTTAGATGATAAAATAAAGAAACTGCATTTGCAGGATAAAGTATTTTTAAATGGCTTCATCAATAATCCTGTCTCAAAGTTGCAAGAGTCTGATCTTTTTATTTTTCCAAGTAAATATGAAGGATTCCCTTTAGCTCTTACAGAAGCGATGTCAGCAGGTTTGCCTGCTTTGGGATTTTCTACCTGTTCCGGGGTCAATGAATTAATCATACATAATATAAGTGGTTTTCTTGCAAAAGATATAAATGAATTGAAATTATATCTTGAAAAACTGATTGAAAATGTTAACTTAAGATCTGAGATGGGGAAAAATGGGCATTTTCAGATGATGAAATTTAATTCTGAAAAAATTCTGAACCAATGGATTTTATTTTTGAACGATTGTAAATGAATTAATCATTAAAGAAAAAATGAGTCAGTCTCACAAATGAGACTGTTTTTTTTGTATGATTTTAAGTTTTTTTAACGTATGTGTTTGATATTCATAGTTGTTTATAAATTTCAAGTGCCCTAATTAGGGCTAGGCCTAGTTGTTTTCTTACAATTTTAATGATTTGATTCCTGAGAATTATTCGGTATAGCTTGTAACAGCATATTGGAAAATAAGTATTGTTCCCTCTTTTAAAAGCATACAACAAGGAAGAAAATCCAAGAATCATCCCGTAATGATACTCAAAATGATGGTGTTTTGCCTACGTGAACAAAGTTTATTTATCGTGGAAAATAGAATAAGCTGGAAGCCGCCTTAAGATATTGTCTTGCTTTTGGCGTAAGAAGTCTTAGTTAGAGCCCAAGACAGGTTTTATGGAAGGGGGCCCAAAATCGAGGTACAGGCTAACCGCTATATTTTTGTATGAGATGCTCGGCCAATTGAAAGAACTCAGGAAGTATGCCCCAAGTGTTACCCGGGAAGAAAATAAAGATACTAACCTCCTGAATTCAAAAAGATCATAAAGAAAAAGTCACGAAGACGGTAGAAAATATCAATACCAAATTAAAGGGCAGGTTTGAAAGATCAATAAAACCAGGATGAGCTTTTCATTATTTCGTTTCTTTCTATTTTTGATTATCAGGAAAATAAAAGTTTAGACAGCCTTTAGAACATTTTTCCAAATCAGAAAGATGATTTAGAGTTTAATTATATTCATTTGTTAGTGATATATATCATTGTTTCAACTTTTTTTCACACATTGTAGAATAGTATCTTTGCTGAAATTTATAATACTATGAAAAAACAAATTCTATTTTGCTTTAGTAGTCTACTGATGCTCTTAATGGCTTCATGCTCTTCGGAAGAGCTAAATAATGAGGTTACAGAAAATTTGAAAAAGTCTGAACGATCTGTTGCTGGAAAATCAGCAGGAGATGGAATCTATGATGTTTTAGGACATGGATATAATGCTGCGGGTGAATATGCTAATTCCAATTCTGCAGGATTTCAGGTAATAGATATCAACAGATTTCAAGCGGAACAGCCGGGAAGATTGATTACTGAAAACATTTTTTCCCAGGAGTATATAGAGGAATATGGAGAAAATGCAGAAGCTTATTCTAAAATGGTTTCTACAAAAATTGATGTCACAGCAGGATTTAAATTATTTGGTCAGTCGATAAAAGCAGGATTTAATTCTGCGGTAACCAACACCAATAAATTTGATGCTAAATATATCTACGGAAGCTATAATCTCTTGATTAAACAACGAAGACTCAGATTTAATGCTCTGCCTGATATGCTGGGCGATTATCTTACTCCTGAGTTCATTCAGGATTTACAGACAAAAACACCACAACAAATTGTTCAGGATTATGGAACCCATGTAACTTTGGATATTTATACAGGAGCGAAAATGGATTTAATGTTTCAGTCTGAAACAACAAATCAGGATCGTGAACGGGCTGCTCGAATAGGAGTAAAAGTCGGAGTCGGAAGTATTTTTGATATTAATGTTACTAATGATGTGAATACTTCGGAATCTAATAAAAACTATTCCAGAAAGTTGTCTTACAGAACAAGAGGCGGGGATCCGTCCAAAGGGCTTGTCGGTGAGATAAATTTAGAACAGACCAACCCTAAAATTAATATTTCAAACTGGCAGAATAGTTCTACTCCTGGTAATTCTGTATTGGTTGATTTTGGAAATAAAGGTTTGATTCTTATTTATGATCTGGTAAAAGATCCAACAAAGAAAGCCCAATTAAAAGCATATGTAGATCAATATTTGATTGATAACAAGGTTAATTTAGATTATATAACCAATATTTATTCTTATTGGAATAGTATATCAAAAGATCATTACTACACACCTAAATATGCTAACAATATTGGAGATTGGAATTATGAACATGTTGCTTTTAAAGCTCCTTCAAAGCAAATTGATGATGCCGTGGCCATTTATTCATATTGGAATGATACAGATTACGATCATTATTATACAACCGTTAATGCCGCTACGGTAGGAGGTGGAAAATGGAAGAGTGATGGGATTTTATTCTATGCTTATTCCTACCAGAAAGGAGGTACTGTTCCAATTTACCAGTACTGGAACGGAACTGATAAAGATCATTATTATAGTACAGATAACTTACCCACTGTCGGAGGAGGTAAGTGGATAAATGAGGGAATTGCTTTTTACGCTTATCCAGCCAATTAATTCTGTAAAATATAAAACAAAAATGAAGTTTCCCGAGGAAACTTCATTTTTGTTTTATAAAGCTGTCTTTTATTTTCAATATCTGATAATAGCTTTTGTGTTCACCTATTATTTTGGAAAATTAATTTACTTTTGTAATCTTAAACCTCAGAATATGATAGAGAGACCTTGTGGCAAATATTTTGTTTTGGCAGATGGACCGGATTACAAATCTAAGGAAATTGAAGTACAGAACGGAACTTACTTTGGAAAGGAAGATATTGTAAGGATTGATAATGGGCATTACAGAGCGTAAAGTGACTTTTATGCAAAATGATATTTCTTTTTTAATAGGCTTAAAAAATAATTTAGAATATACCCGCTTTTTTTATCGGCAGGTTAGAAGTATATATCCTGAGGTAGAAATTGTTTTTGTGAGCTTTGGGAGTACAGACGGTACCCATCAATGGCTGGATCAGCTGGATGATTCTTTTCTGAAATATTTTTATTCTGAAGAATCCAAGACATTATCTGATACTTATAATAAAGCAATAGAAATTGCGACTAAGAAAAAAGTATGTTTCCTTCATAATGATATGGTTTTAGGAAAATTTTTTTTAAGTAATCTGTCCAAAGACATGGTTGAAAATGACCTTAATTTTTATAAGGTTATTGAACCTCCAATTTTTACAGGCGACTTTCGCGATTGGAAAGAGACCCATGATTTTGGAGATGATATCCATTCGTTTGATTTTCAGCAATTTTTCGATTTTGAAGAAACCTACATTTCCGGAAGAGAAGAACCGGTAAGCAGAACGGCTCACACTTCTTTTTTTTTATGCGTTCGTAGAGATATACTGCTGGAAATAGGAGGTTTGGATAATCTTTTTAATCCCATGTTCTGTGAGGATGATGATTTAATTATCCGTCTCAGATTATTGGGTTTGAAAACAGTTCAGCTGCATCGTGCACTGGTATATCATTTTGTGAGTAAAACATCAAGGTTTTCCAAAGAGTACGAAAATAAAACGAAAGCCATTGAGCTAAAATCCCAGAGAAATTTTATAAGAAAGTGGGGCGTAAGTAATGATCTGGCGCTACCTTTGAAATATGATATCGGAATTATTGTAAAGAACGGAAATTTAGACAGCTTATACAAATTGGAGCATCTTGCGAATACAATTTATGTCGATTTTCCGTTTGAAGACTATATTGTAAAGGAACAGGCTAATACCAAATATGATTTGCGGGAAAGGGTAAAGCCAATTTCTGAACTTCAGAAGCACGATATAATAATACATATCAATGGTAAGGCAGCTAATCGGAAGACCGTAGATATGATGGAGAATATATCTCGTCTTATTTTTGAAAATAAAAGTAAATATATTAATCCTCTTGTTTTTCAAAAGTTATTCTTAAAAATATTTAAGCCTTACAGACCGCTAATCTTCTTCAGAGAAGCTCTGAGAAAAGAAAAGTTACTTATCTATAAAGAACTGTTTTAATGAAAGTATTAAGAGATTTATTACCATTGCCTACCATTTCATACGGTATTACTGTTAATAATGAAGCGGAAGAAATCACCAAACTACTAGAAGTTTTGTTGCCGTTAGTCAGTAAAAAAGATGAAGTTATTGTACTGCAGGACACGACTCATAAAGATGAAGGTGTATCTAAGATTCTCGATACATACGGGGATAGGATTATACGGGTAGAAGCAAGGCTCAATGGAGATTTTGCTGCTTTTAAAAATAATTTGATAAAAACGGCATCAAAAGATTATCTTTTTCAGATCGATGCGGACGAAATCCCTAAAGCATCATTAATCAATAAAATAAAATTTTTTCTGTTCAAAAAGAAAAAGTATGATGTTTTTATGGTTCCAAGAATTAATATCGTGAACGGAATAACCAACGAACATATAAAAAAATGGAACTGGAGTGTTAATGAAGATGGATATATTAATTTCCCGGATGCTCAGGATCGTCTATTTAAGTTAAACCAAGGGATAAAATGGGAAAATAAAGTGCATGAGAAACTTTGCAATTATCAGCAAAAAACAGCCCTGCCTATTTCTGATTTTTCCATGTGTCTTCTGCATATAAAAGAAATACAAAGGCAAGAACAGCAAAATTCATTTTACGACACCATTCAATAACGAGTTTATGGATAACAAAGTCATTCTAGATGCAGATGTAATTGCTGATTTCTATAAAGATAACCGAACCGGTATTTTTAGGGTAACCTTTGAACTATTTAAGAAATTAAGTGGGCATAAGGGTGTTCAGACGTTTTATTCCCATCTGGCTTTGTTTAATG
This sequence comes from Weeksellaceae bacterium, assembly GCA_022701545.1. Taxonomy (GTDB): domain Bacteria; phylum Bacteroidota; class Bacteroidia; order Flavobacteriales; family Weeksellaceae; genus Chryseobacterium. Next base: position 17,168 of record JAKOOG010000347.1, read on the forward strand.
GCGAAACATCTGTCCAGGAGTTGGATGATTTTTTTATTCGTAATCATGTAGAGATTCAAGCGGTAAACAATAGAAAAAGGAGAGCTTTTCTTCCATTCCGCAAAGAAAAGCTTTTCAGATATCTGTATAAAAAATTAGGAATTTATAATTATAAAAATATTCATCATCAGGTATTATTTGAAGAAGCTGAAATCTTTCATTCTTTTTATTATCCCATTAATAATGAGATAAATAAATATTCACATTTAAAGAAAGTAATTACCATTCACGATCTTATCCCTATCTTATTTCCTGATTTACATTTTACGGCAGAACTGATAAAGGAAATTATTAAAAGCATAGGTACAGATGGTTTTGCAGTATGTGTGTCTGAAAGCACAAAAAGAGATTTGTTGGCGTATGCCCCGTATCTTAGTCCGGATCATGTTTTTGTAAATCATTTAGCAGCCTCAAAAGAACTTTTTTATGTTTGCCGTAATAAAGAAAAGTTCACGGATATCAGGAATAAGTACAACCTTCCTGAAAAGTATTTTTTAAGTCTGGGTACTTTGGAACCGAGAAAAAATATTGATCATGTTATAAAAGTCTTTTTAAAACTGATCAGAGAGAATGAAATTTCAGACCTTAGCCTGGTAGTAGTAGGAGCAAAAGGATGGAATTTTGATAAAATTTTTGATGAATATGAAAGTGCACGGGAATTGAAGGACAAGATTGTTTTCATTGGTAAAATCCCTGATGAGGATTTGGCAAGTCTGTACAGCAATGCCCATTCTTTCTATTATATGTCACTTTATGAAGGATTTGGACTGCCACCATTGGAAGCAATGCAGTGTGGTGTTCCTACCGTTACTTCCAATACTTCCTCATTGCCGGAAGTTGTGGGAGAAGGAGGAATTATGCTGGATCCTAAAGATGAAAAGGCTTTGTATGAGACCATGCTGTATTTATATCAGGATGAGGATATCAGAATGTATTATGCTGAAAAGGGATTAAAGCAGTCTGAAAAATTTTCATGGAAGCGGACTGCAGAAAGACAGGTCGATATCTATAAAAAAATTATGGAAACTTGATAATAAGAACTATTGCCGGTCAGATCTGATCAGATTAAGATATTTTTCCATTTTTCAACAGCCTTTTCTTCCGAAAAATGATCATTAAAATACACTTTCACTTCATGTTTTATTTTCGTATAATAGGTTTCGTTTTGCAATAAAGACAACAGATGATCTCTGAAAACTTCAGGAGAATTGTTGATCAGACATCCATTGCTCACTTTTGAAGAAAAACCATCAACAGCTCTTTCTGTTCCAACAACAGGAAGTCCGTAAGAGAGGGCCTCAATAACTTTTATTTTGATGCCTGTCCCCTCCAGCATCGGGCAGATGGCAATTCTGGATTGATGATAATATTGCTCTAAACTTTCCGCAAACTCTATTAATGTAACATTTTTCTTTTTCTCAAGATGTTTACATATTCTTCCGATAATGATTATGTTTATATTCTCCGGTAATAGAGGATATACATTTTTGAAAAACCATTGCATCGATTGTATATTGAAATAGTTTTCAGAGCCAACAAAAATTAAATCATACTTTTTGTCTGAATGATTATTGAAATGAGAAGAAAAAGAAGGTGGGATATTGATGACTTTATGTTCTAAAAACCGTTTAAAGACAAGGTGTTCATCTTCAGAAATGGTAATAATTCTGTCGAACTTTGAAAGATTATTGATTTCTTCGCTGAATCGTTTTCCGATGTCCAGCTTTTTATTTTTATAGAATTCATTTAATGTAATCCAGTCATGGGTATCTACGATTTTTAGCGTATTTTTCATAGCTGCATGCTCAATTAAACCCGTCCAGAATTCGTAATTGATAACAACGACATCATATTTTTTGGCAAGAAATAAATTAATGAATTCTTTTTTTACAAAGGCAGTCAGTGCAACATTATTTTCATTGGGCTTCTGATACATCTTAGAGAGCTTATGTTCCCAATAATCGAGAGATGCTTTATTCTTAAGCGGTTTCTGACGGATAAGGAATAAATTGTCAACAATAGCAGGATCAAAAGTAGCAGAGTCTTTTTGCTCACTATAAATGTCTTTCACCCCAACCAGATCAATACGATGTCCCAGCTTTTTTAGAATCGTAAGGGTGGTTTTGGCCCGCGTTACATTTCCGGCTCTGTTCGAGAACGGGTTTTCCGGAAAGAAAAATAAGATCTTTTTTGACATTTATAATGTTTTAACAGCTGAATTGAACGTATTGATCACAGAATCCCAGGAGTAGTTTCCCAGAACATAGTTTTTTGCCCTGTTTCCTTCGGCTGCCGATGCATCCAGGGTCCGGGTAAGATAAAAAAGGAGGGCTTCCGAAAATTCCGTACTGCCGGCAAAGCTTTTCCCGGTTTTGCTTTTTTCTATATGGT
>JAKOOG010000353.1 GCA_022701545.1 Weeksellaceae bacterium
TTCATTATAAAGACTAAGTTTTTATCTTCGCTTTTTGTGGTAATTCATGATAAGTATTAATTAGTAACACAAATCGGGTAGGTCTGTAATTCTAAAATTCTACAGATAAATTTAAAATCCGGTTAAGAGGCAACCTTTTGAGAAGGTTTTTATTCGTAAGAAAAATGGAATTACTAAGTTAATGTTTTGAGATTAAAATTTATTATGAATTCTGTTAAAGATCAATTTTCACGAACAAAATGGGATTTGTATAATTTTTAAAATCAATGATATGTAATTTTTTTATTTACATTGAAATTATTTATTATATTTAATCCATAAAAATTAGCCATGATAAACCGTTTATTCTTCCTTACCGGACCCACATTTCCAATTTCGCACCATTTCATTAAAAAGGTTCAACAATTTTTTCTGAATCAAGGAGTTCAAAATATTATTCAGTCTTCAAAAAATTAATAACATACTTAAATATAAAGCATGAAAAAAGTTTTTGTCAGTGTATTGACCCTATACACGATTTCAGGATTCTTTGCTCAGGAAGTGGTCTGGCAGAAAGATATCCCATCCCCGACGCAGAATTTTCTTTCTCAGGTCACCTCAACCATCGATAATCAGTATTTAATAACCGGAAGTTCAATCCGGCCAGTTGCGGATCCCCAAACAGGAGAAAATTACGGCTACGATTATAAGGTAATAAAACTAAACCAAAGCGGAGAAGAAATCTGGGAAAAGCATTTTTCCGGTAAAAATCACGATTATCTCGCCGCAACGGTAAATACCCAGGAGGGAGGTTTTCTTCTCGCAGGCTCGTCGTGGAGTAATAAAGGATTAGATAAAAAAGAGGATTCAAAAGGCGGTTCGGACATCTGGCTTATCCGGATCAATGAATTTGGCGATGAGCTCTGGCAGAAAACAATCGGCAGTGCGGCGGATGAAGAAGCACGGGCCGTTGTACAGACAACAGACCTCGGGTTTTTTGTAGCAGGCAATGTGGCTTCAGGTTCTGCTCAAGGAGCAGAGAAGAATTACGGTTCAAAAGATGTTTTAATCATAAGACTGGATAAAAATGGGAAGGAACTATCAAAGCTTATTTTAGGAGGTAAAGGATTGGATGAAGTGCAGAAAATGATCCCAACTATAGATGGTGGAGTATTGCTAGGGATATATTCAAGAAGTGGTGAGGGTGGCTCGAAGCGAACCGAAAACTATGGCGAAGGAGATTTTTGGGTAATCAAGCTTTCCAAAGACGGAAAAGTGGAATGGGAAAAAAATTATGGTGGTAAAGGGGATGATCATTTGAGAACATTGACAATGACTTCTACAGGGTATCTTATTGGAGGTGAATCCAGATCAAAGAAATCAGGAAATAAAACGGTGGGCATTGAAGAAGGAACCGATTTATGGCTTATTGCGATCAATACGAAAGGAGAAGAAGTCTGGCAGAAATCCTACAATTTCAGGAACAGGGATATGCTGATGGGAATGAGCGCTCTGCTGAATTCGGATGATAAATCAGCGAAAGGTTATTTGCTGGGAGGTTATACTCAGGCAGAAGGAAGAATAGAAACCGACGACGAAACCTTCTGGATACTCTATCTGGACCAGAATGGCAACGAACAGTGGCGAAAGCATGTAAAAGGAGAATCACAGAAAAAAGAAGAACGGCTTTCAGATCTTAAGCTCAATCGAGATGGCTCCATCATCCTTGCCGGAACCAGTGCGGAAGAGCTTGGTAAAGAAAACTGGAAAATTGTGAAACTTGGCGATAAACAGATCGATCAGCTGATCGAAAAGCGGGATATTAAGATCTACCCGAACCCGGTTTCAGACTACGCTTATGTCGAAATCGGCTTCGATTTCAAAGAAGCTGATATTGTAATGTATGACATGGGCGGAAGACAGCTTCAAACCATTAAAACAAAAAATAAAATAACCAAAATTAACACGCAGCCGCTGGTTCAGGGCGCTTATCTGGTATCAGTGAAAACGGATAGTGGAAAAACGGCAAGTGCGAAAATTATTAAAAAATAAAACATGAGAAGAAATTTTTTAGCAAATTTATTTGGAGTTTTACTTTTATTGATAAGTGTTATCAGTAATGGGCAAAGCTCGCAAAATTATCAAATTCCTCAAATTATTCCGGCATCCCCTCAGGCACAGAATTTCATGAGGTATGGAGAAATTCCTGTTGATTTTAGTACAGGAGTACCCAATATCGATATTCCTCTATATACAATAAAAGGCAAAAAACTCACCTTACCTCTATCCATTTCTTACCATGCATCCGGTATTAAAGTGAATGATGTTGCTTCTGAAGTTGGATTGGGATGGGTTTTTAATGGAAAGGGACTTATTTCACGTACGACTAACGGAAAAAGGGATGAAGCTAAAAGTACGGTGAGAAAGTACGCTAATTCCGCAGCGTTGCTACAGGATTTAGAGGATCATTATAAAGATTATGAATGTACGAGTCAAAATCTTAAAGGGGTACTGGATTTTGAAACGTTTATGACAACCATATTTGTTGATGAGCAGGATGCTATGAGTGACCGGTACTTTTATAAAATTCCTGGTGGTGAATCTGGGATATTTGTATATGACTATGCAGTTTTTGCTGAAAATGAAAATAGCGTAATAACGTTACCCTATCGTCCTATTAAAATTAAACGGAATTTCGGATACATTCAAGCTAACTCAGCAACTCAGGATCAGACTTTTGAAATTACCGATGAAAATGGCAATATATTTACCTTTACACCATATACGGTTAATGACAATGCCTCTGAGTGGTATGTAACAAAAATTATTTCTGCAGATGGTATAGATAAAATTACTTTCAATTATACCCAAGTCAATAATGTTTCCGGAATCGGACAAACAAGTTGTATTTACAGAGGGAGGGTACAGAACTATAATTATATGTCTTGCACACCTGACCTTGGTGGTGATATGTATTATCAAGGCTCACCTGGAACTGAGTTTTCTACTCCAATCCTAAATTCTATCGAAACAGATCAGGAAACCATCACTTTTGCATATGATAACAGAAATGATTTTGCCGGAATGAAGCGTCTAAAGACTATTTCGATATCTTCTAAAATAAGTCCCACTGTGATTAACCGTAAGATACAGTTTTATGAAAAGTATTTTGGGACGGCAAATGAGGACCGAAGGCTGGGTTTAGATTACCTAACGATTTCGTCTCCGGGAAATGCCGAGGTTGAAAAATATTCATTTAAAT
>JAKOOG010000374.1 GCA_022701545.1 Weeksellaceae bacterium
TGCTTGGTGATCCCAAAGCTTTCACAGGATTATGAGCGTTTGATCTGAAAAGGCTGTAAAAGGAGGTGAAAATTCAGAATTAGATTTCTTGAAGAATGTTTTTTTTTAAGACCATGATCAGGCTTTCCTGATGTCCTTATTTTTTGGAATAAAATTTTAAATAATTTTTACCGTAAGAATTACAACCGCTAAAACAATGCAAAATAAAGCGGATAAAAATAAATAATCCGCAATAGTTTCAAACCTTTTCCCCCGTTTTTCCTGCGACGTTCTGATGGCCAGGAACGAGAAAAAACAGCTGAATGCAAAAAAGACGCAGGCTACTCCCGCAAATTCGTCCAAATGGGTGCTCTGACTGATTTTTGAGATCTTTAATGAAGTAATAATCACCAGTGAAAAACCTAAAAGATTGCTCGATGCATTAAGGATATGGGTCGACTTTTTCTCCATTACTTACAAATTTATGCCAAGATAAACACAATCTTTTTTATTATCAAATTTTTAAAAAAGATTATTGAAAATTAAAATTAATTTAAAAAGTGTATATTAGCAAAATACTTCAAAATAAAAATATTTAATATCTGGCTATGCAGACAACCTATATTGAAACACAGCAAATTTCCTTTCAAGATTTTAAAAATCAGATACTTGAAGATTATAAGTTGGGAAGGGTTTCTCGTGAGATGTCCTATCTGGGAAGAAGAGAAGTTCTTACAGGAAAAGCTAAATTTGGTATTTTTGGGGATGGTAAAGAACTTCCTCAGTTGGCGATGGCTAAAGTTTTTAAAAACGGAGATTTCCGTTCGGGATATTACCGTGACCAGACTTTTGCTTTGGCAGTGAATGCCCTTACGGTAGAGAGTTTCTTTGCACAGCTGTATGCAGATACCAGCGTAGAAAGAGAGCCGGCTTCTGCCGGAAGGCAGATGAACGGGCACTTTGCCACCCGAAGCCTCAATGAAGACGGAAGCTGGAAAGATTTAACGGCACAAAAGAATATTTCTTCAGATATTTCTCCTACGGCCGGGCAGATGCCGAGATTACTCGGACTGGCCCAGGCTTCTAAAATATATAAATCCGTAACATTCGACGGGTCCGAAAAATTTTCAAAAGATGGTAACGAGATTGCTTTTGGAACCATTGGAGATGCTTCTACTGCAGAAGGCCATTTCTGGGAAACCCTGAATGCTGCCTGTGCGCTTCAGGTGCCGATGGTGGTTTCCATCTGGGATGACGGATACGGGATTTCGGTTCCTACCATGAAGCAGAGGGCAAAAGCGGATATCGCGGAAATGCTGAGCGGATTCCAGAGAAAAGAAGGTGAATTCCAGGGATGTGAGATTATTCAGGTAAAAGCATGGGATTATCCTGCCTTACTGGATGCTTATGCCAGAGCTGAACAGTTTGCCAGGGTGGAAAGCATTCCGGTGGTGGTTCATGTAATTGAAGTTACCCAGCCTCAGGGGCACTCGACTTCCGGTTCTCACGAAAGATATAAAAATGAAGAGCGTCTCGCTTGGGAATCTCAGTTTGACGGATTGGTAAAATTCAGAGAATGGATCCTGAATTATTCTATCGAGATCGACGGTAAAGAAGAACTGCTGGCAACGGCCGAAGAGCTGGACCGTATTGATGAAGAAGCAAAAAAGAAGGTGAAAGCCGGCCAGAAAGCCGCCTGGGAAAACTATCAGAAAACCATAACGGATCTGATGCATACGGTTTTGCCTCTGGTTGAAAATCTGAAAGGACAGAATCCTGAAATCGAAAATGAGATCAGCCGGTTCAATAAATTGGTCTCAAAAGCCAAGAAAGATGTCTTCCATTTGGTGAGAAAGGCTTTGCTGGCGACCAGAGGATCAGACTCAGCAGAAAGAAACCAGCTGATGCAGAAGTACCATGAGATTTTTGAAGTGGAGAGAGATAATTATTCTTCCCACCTGTATTCCCAGTCTCAGTGGAAAGCGGAGAATGTAAAAGAAATCAAGCCGGCCTATTCGGATGCATCTGAAGAAGTAGACGGAAGGGTCGTGGTAAGAAATAATTTCGATAAGATTTTTGAAAAATATCCTGAAACTTTAGTCTTTGGTGAAGATGCCGGAAATATCGGCGACGTAAACCAGGGGTTGGAAGGCATGCAGGAAAAATACGGCGAAGTCCGTGTTGCCGATACGGGGATCCGTGAAGCGACCATTTTAGGCCAGGGAATCGGTTTGGCGATGAGAGGACTGCGCCCGATCGCCGAAATCCAGTATCTGGACTATATTTTATACTGTTTACAGGGAATGAGTGATGATCTGGCGACGGTTCAGTACCGAACAAAAGGAGGCCAGAAGGCACCGGTGATCATCAGAACCAGAGGACACCGGTTGGAAGGCGTATGGCATTCCGGTTCTCCGATGGCGGGAATTCTGAACCTTTCAAAAGGGATTCTGGTATTGGTTCCAAGAAACTTAACCAAAGCTGCCGGGTTCTACAACACCATGCTTCAGAGCGACGATCCGGCTGTAATTGTTGAGTGTCTGAACGGATACCGTCTGAAAGAAAAACAACCGGATAACTTAGGGGAATTTACCGTTCCTGTCGGGAAAATCGAAGTGACGAAGGAAGGAAGTGATGTTACGCTGGTAACGTACGGTTCCACCTGGAGAATCGTGATGGAAGCGGCGGAAGCACTGGAGAAAATCGGTATTTCAGCAGAAGTGATCGATGTTCAGTCTTTAATTCCTTTCGATTTAACGCATGAAATCGCTGAAAGTGTGAAGAAAACCAACCGGTTGGTCGTGATTGACGAAGATGTGGAAGGCGGAACATCTGCTTTCATCTTACAGCAGATCTTAGAAAAGCAAAAAGCATTCAGATACTTAGATTCCGATCCACTGACGATTGCCGCAAACGATCACCGCCCGGCGTATGCCAGCGACGGGGATTATTTCAGCAAGCCGTCTGCAGACGATATGGTCGAGAAAATTTA
>JAKOOG010000382.1 GCA_022701545.1 Weeksellaceae bacterium
GGTAGTCTGAGCGAACACAGTAGAAGCAACAGTAAGTGCCAATGCTGAAATTCCTAATTTTAGATTTTTCATAGAATTAAATGATTAAATAATTGATAATGCAAAATAAATATAATTTTTCTTTATATACAAAGTTTTCACGCTGATTTTTAACTTTTCTTTAATATTCTGTCGAGGTTTCGTTTATTTTCTCTATCTTTTATGCTCTCCCTTTTATCAAAGAGTTTTTTCCCTCTACCAAGCGCGATCAGGACCTTTGCTTTACCCCTGTCGTTTATATATAATTTTAAAGGTATGATTGTATTGCCAGCATCCTTTAACTTTTTTTCAAGTTTTTGTAATTCTTTTTTGTGCAAGAGCAATTTCCGTTCCCTTTTTGTTTTGTGATTATAAAAAGTTCCCAATTTATATTCATCAATCATCATATTAATTATATATAATTCCCCATCAATAAACTGGCAGAAGGATTCTGCGATAGAAGCTTTTGAAGAGCGCAGAGATTTAATTTCCGTGCCCGTCAAGACCATCCCTGCTTCAAATTCTTCGAGGATTTCGTATTCAAACCTTGCTCTTCTGTTGAATATATTTACTGTTTTTTCAATCTTCATTTTAAGTTGTTGTATTAGAATAAATGCAGAAAGAATGCATTTTTTCGGCCAATCCGTACGGAGGCTTATTGCTGCCAGGTTATTTTTAATGAAATATATAAAAAATATCCGAATATTTAAAAACTTGACAATTACATTATTACGAAATACCCAAATTCTTTTCGTATTTTTGCGCCAAATTTACAAAACTATATGTTAACAGTATCTAACTTATCTTTACAATTCGGGAAAAGAGTTCTTTTTGACGAGGTAAACATTATGTTTACGAAAGGAAACTGCTACGGGATTATCGGAGCAAATGGTGCAGGAAAGTCTACCTTCCTTAAAATATTGACCGGAAAACAGGACCCAACAACAGGACATGTATCGCTTGAGCCGGGAAAAAGAATGTCGGTTCTGGAGCAGGATCACTTCGCTTACGACCAATATACGGTGCTTGAGGCAGTTTTGAGAGGTAACAAGAAATTATTCGAGATAAAGGAGGAAATGGATGCGCTTTATGCAAAAGAAGATTTCTCTGACGAAGATGGAATCAAAGCAGGAGAACTGGGCGTAATCTATGACGAAATGGGCGGATGGAACTCAGAATCCGATGCGCAGACCATGCTTTCGAATGTTGGCATCAAAGACGATATGCACTGGCAAATGATGGGCGAGCTTGAAAACAAAGACAAAGTAAAAGTTTTGTTAGCTCAGGCACTTTTCGGCAACCCTGATGTACTGATTCTGGATGAACCTACGAATGACCTTGATATTGAAACAATTTCCTGGTTAGAAGACTTCCTTGCAGATTATGAAAACACCGTAATCGTTGTATCTCACGACCGTCACTTCTTAGACACGGTTTGTACGCACATCGGAGATTTGGATTATGCTAAATTAAACCTTTATACCGGTAACTACTCTTTCTGGTACCAGGCTTCCCAATTGGCGACAAGACAAAGAGCCCAGGCCAACAAAAAAGCGGAAGAAAAGAAAAAAGAACTTCAGGATTTCATCGCGAGATTCAGCTCCAACGTTGCAAAAGCCAAACAGGCGACTGCCAGAAAGAAGATGATCGACAAGCTGAACATCGATGATATTAAGCCTTCTTCAAGAAGATATCCGGCGATTATTTTTGAAATGGAAAGAGAAGTCGGAGATCAGATTCTGGATGTAAAAGGCCTTGAAAAAACAAAGGATGGCGAATTATTGTTTTCAAACATCGATTTAAACCTTAAAAAAGGAGATAAAGTTGCTGTTTTGTCTAAAAATTCATTAGCCATTACAGAATTTTTTGAAATCCTGGCAGGAAATATTGAAGCAGATAAAGGAACTGTAGCCTGGGGAGTTACGACAAACCAGTCTCAAATGCCTTTAGACAATACTAAATTCTTCCAGGAAGACATCAGCCTGGTAGACTGGTTGAGACAATTCACGAAAAATGATGAGGAGCGTCACGAAGAATTCATGAGAGGATTCCTGGGCAGAATGCTTTTCTCAGGAGATGAAGCCCTGAAATCCTGTAAAGTACTTTCCGGAGGTGAAAAAATGAGATGTATGTTCAGCAGAATGATGCTTCAGAAAGCCAACGTTCTTTTACTGGATGAACCTACCAACCACCTTGACCTGGAAAGTATCACGACGCTGAACAATTCATTGTCTAACTTCAAAGGCAATCTTTTGCTGGCATCTCATGACCACGAAATGCTTTCAACCGTCTGTAACCGGATTGTCGAGCTGACACCAAAGGGAATTATAGACCGTGAAATGACGTACGATGAATATCTTGCTGACAAGAAAATAAAGGAATTAAGAGAGAAAATGTATTCATAGCATACACAGCATCTCTTAAATAGAATTTCAAAAGCGTTTCATTCGAAACGCTTTTTTATTTATATCTTAGGCTAAAATAATCGTTCATCTCATGAAAAATCTGTTTTATCTGACCATCCTGCTCTGTTTTTTTACTACTTCCTATAGTCAAACCAGAGATCGACGGTATCAGCCCAAGCCTTATGTGGAGATCACCCATCCGGAATGGACAAAAAATGCAACGATTTATGAAGTCAATATCCGGCAGTATACTCCTGAAGGTACCTTTAAGGCTTTTGAGAAGCATTTGCCCCGACTGAAAAAGATGGGCGTTGACATTATCTGGCTGATGCCTGTTCACCCGATCGGCGAACTCCACAGAAAAGGAACACTCGGAAGCTACTATTCGGTAAAAGATTTTAAGGGGATTAATTCTGATTTCGGATCACTGGCGGATTTTAAAAGCCTGGTTAACAAAATCCATAGCATGGGGATGCATGTGATTATCGACTGGGTAGGAAATCATTCAGCATGGGATAATCCTTTAACCAAGCAGCATCCGGACTGGTATACCAAAACACGGGAAGGAAAATTCCAGCCAACCCCATGGTATGACTGGGACGATGTAATTGATTTTGATTATAACAATCCGGATTTCAGGAAATACATGACGGATGCACTAAAATACTGGGTTTCCCAAACAGATATAGACGGATACCGATGTGATGTAGCCGGATTTATCCCGGTCGATTTCTGGGAAAACGCAAGAGCGGAACTGGATCACATAAAACCTGTTTTCATGCTTGCGGAATGGGAATCCCGCGATCTTTACAAAAAGTCTTTTGATATGACGTATTCATGGACGCTTTGGGACAAACTGAAGCAGGCAACCGTGGAAAAGAAAGGTGCACCGGCACTTTTCGAATACATGGCCCATGATGTCAACAGCTTCCCGTTTGATTCGTACCGGATGACTTTTACTGATAACCACGACAAAAATTCATGGGAAGGCAACCAGTTTTCCAATTTTGGGCCAGGGCTGGAAGGCGCCATGGTTTTATGCAGCACCTTAAACGGGATGCCTTTGGTGTACAGCGGGCAGGAAGCAGGCCTGGACAGAAGCCTCGCTTTCTTTGAAAAGGACCCGATTGAATGGAAAGATCACAAATTTTACTCGATGTACGAAAAGCTGTTCCATCTTAAACATAACAATCAGGCATTGTGGAATGGAAAATGGGGCGGGGAAATGGAAAGAATTACCAGTGACCATATGAATCGAATCTTATCGTTTTACAGGGAGAAAAACAACGATGCCGTACTTACCGTCATCAATTTTTCCGATCAGGAAACGGAGGTAAAGCTGGATACAAAATATATTAAAAACCATTATACGGAACTATTCTCAGGAACGCCGCTTATCGTTTCTGAAGACAAAACGGCATTAAAAGTCGAAGCCTGGGGCTACAGGGTTTTTGTAAAGAATAAATAAATTTTATCCCGTTACGCCTTCAGCATTTTGCACAGTTTCTAAAAAAAAATTCCCTATTTTTGTGAAATGAGTCAAAAATGGATTTACAAGCCCGAACCCGATGAAGAAATTGTGGATGGATTAAGTTCGTCTCTTGGTTTTGGAACTTTTGAATCTAAACTCCTCGTTCTGAGAGGAATTGACAATTATCAAAAGGCCCGAGAATTTTTTAAACCGAACCTTACCGATATCCACAGTCCGTTTTTAATGGCAGATATGCAGAAAGCGGTAGAACGCATCGCTACTGCCATTGAAAACGGAGAAAAAATACTGGTGTACGGAGATTATGATGTAGACGGCACGACCGCCGTTGCCCTGATGTATCTGTACCTCAGCAAAATTGTTCAGAAAAAATATTTAGATTATTATATTCCCGACCGAAATTCCGAAGGGTATGGAATCTCGACGGAAGGAATCGATTTTGCCAAAGAAAACGGCTTTTCCCTGATTATCGCATTGGACTGCGGGATTAAGGCACTCGACATGATCAGTTATGCCAAGAGTTTAGGCATCGATTTCATCATCTGTGATCACCATCTGCCCGGCGAGGAAATACCGGATGCGGTTGCTGTGCTGGATCCGAAGAGGAATGACTGCCGCTACCCTTTTAAAGAACTTTCAGGATGCGGTGTCGGCTTCAAGCTTTGCCAGGGTCTGAATACGATTTACAAGCTTCCCGAAGCGGAATTATTTGAACTGACCGATCTCCTGGCGATTTCCATCGCTGCCGATATTGTATCCATGACAGGCGAAAACAGGGTTTTTGCTAAAATGGGACTTAAGACGCTTCGTAAAACGAGAAATTTAGGTTTACGTTTACTGATTCCTGAAGAAAAGCTTTCTCATTTTGAAATTTCAAATATTGTTTTTGAGATTGCCCCTAAAATTAATGCAGCCGGAAGAATTTCCCACGGAAAAGCAGCTGTTGAACTTATGGTTTCCGACAATCTGAAGCATGCGCATCAAATTGTAAGCGACATCATGAATCTTAATGACGAAAGGCGGGAACTGGATATGAATTCTACCCTTTCTGCACTGAATCAGGTAATCGAATCCCAGCAGGAAACAAAATATACCACCATCGTTTACCACCCGGAGTGGAACAAAGGCGTTATCGGAATTGTAGCCTCCAGGCTGATCGAGACTTATTATAAGCCTACTTTGGTGTTTACGGACGGAAATAACGGGGAAATGGTAGCTTCAGCACGATCCGTTGCAGATTTTGACGTGCATGAAGCCCTCGATATGTGTTCGGAGTATTTTCTTAAGTTCGGGGGACATCACGCAGCAGCAGGACTTTCAATGGAGAAAGCAAAATTTGATGCTTTTAAGGAAAAGTTCGAAAGAGTGGTTTCCGAGAAAATCAAAGACCATCAGAAAGAGCCTTCCATTACGATCGACTCCGAGATCCAAATTGATGAAATAAACCGTGAATTCATTAATTTCCACAGGAAACTGGCGCCTTTCGGTCCTCATAACATGAAACCGATCCTGACGCTGACCAATCAAAAAGTTTCAGGCTACATTAAGACAATGGGAAAAGACAACAACCACCTTAAGTTTTACATCAGGCAGGAATCAACCGGACGGAATATCGAATGCGTCGGCTTTAAACTTGGTCCGTTTGCAGAGGATTTCAGGAATAAATATTTCGACCTGGCCTTCACGCTGGAAGAAAACCACTGGAAAGGCAACGTCACGCATTATCTGAATATCAAAGATGTAAAATTCAGGGATTAATCCTGCAATTATATTAGCAATGAAAAAGATCGGACTTTTTTTCGGTTCATTCAATCCAATCCATATCGGACATTTAATCCTGGCGAATTATATCCTGGAACATTCAGATATGGACGAACTGTGGTTTGTGGTAAGTCCGCAAAATCCTTTCAAGGAAAAAAAATCGCTGCTCAAGGACCACAACCGTCTGGATATGGTACAGCTTGCCGTGAAAAATTATCCGAAAATGCGGGCCTCCAATGTGGAATTTTCTTTACCGCAGCCCAGTTATACCATTGATACGCTTACCTACCTTCATGAAAAATATCCCGATTATTCTTTCAGCTTAATCATGGGGGAGGATAATCTGGTAAGCCTCCACAAATGGAAAAATGCAGAAACTTTAATTAAAAACCACCACCTCATTGTTTACCCGAGAATTTTTGAAGGTGAGAAAAAAGATCCCGATCTGCTGCAGCATGAAAATATTTCCCTGATCAAAGCTCCGGTTATCGAACTTTCTGCCACCGAGATCCGAAATATGATCCGGACCGGAAAAAATGTAAGGCCGATGCTCCCGCCGGAAGTTTTCGAGTATTTGGACGGAAGCAGTTTTTATAAATAAAATTTGTTAATGTTTCAGGCTGGATGAAGGAAGATGGAGGTTTTCTGAATATCCGATTTGAGATTGTATAAAACTGTCAATTGAACAATTATGAATTTCTTAGAAAAATTATTCTCAAAATATCCACAGGAAAAAGTGATCAGATGGTTCAAGAACATTTGCCTGGCGGAAGCGGTTTCCTGGTTTTTCCTGTTTACGGCAATGATCTGGATCCGTACCAATCCTAAAGATATTCTCCCAATAGTATACATCAGTACAATCGGCAGCATCCACGGTTTATTTTTTACCCTGTACCTCATATTCCTGCCTGCTGTAAGAAAGATATTTGCATGGGATGATGAAGACAGCGTGTTTGCCCTGATCGCCGCTTTCTTTCCTTTTGCTACCATCTGGATTGATAAGAAGCTGGCCCGTTTTGACCGGGAATAAATATATTTAAAGAAGAATTCAAGTTCCTCTTCTTTCCTCTACACCATTATGCGCGAAAAGAGATAATTCTCAAATTGATTTTTATGTGAATGCATAAAGATTAGCTAATCTATATTCTCATCAGATAAATTTCTATTGCAATTTCCTAAAATTTTTTAGTAAAAATTTTTATTCAAACTTAAAATTTCATGTCACTATGTAACAGAATTGAGTTTTGAATTGTCTTAAAAAGTAATAAGATTTCTAAAACCAGAAATTTATTATAAATTTTATTGTCTGAAAATCAATAAATTAAATCAAAAACAAAAACATTTTAAGTACTTTGTATTGCATGATACTAAATTTATTACATATCTTTGCAATGTTAAATAATAACAAATACAAGCTATTAAACTCTCTAAAGATAAAAATCATGAAAACTCAAATTCTTATTGCCGCCATATTCTTCAGTGGATTTACTTTTGCCCAGGAGAAAAAACAGGATACTGTAAAAACCAAAAGCATAGAAGCAGTTACGCTGACAAAGCAGGTCTTCAAAAAGCAAAGCGACCGTTTTGTATATGATGTAGCATCTTCTCCTGTAGCGAAAGGCAATACGACCTTCGATCTTCTGAAGCAGACTCCCCTGCTATCGACCACCGATGACAAAACCTTTAAAATTGTAGGGAAGAACAATGTGCTGATTTATATTAACGGCAGAAAAAGCAATATGGATGCGGAGTCCCTTACCCAGTTCCTGAAAAACACGCCGGCCGAGAACATTCAGAAAATAGAAGTGATTACCGTTCCGGGTAGTGAGTTTCAGGTAGAATCTTCAGATGGGATCATCAACCTTGTGTTGAAGAAAAAAATGAGTGACGGAACCAGCGGGAACATGAGAATGTCCAATACGCAGAATAAATACAATGCCAGCAACGCAAGCTTTTCTGTAAATTACAGAAAAGACAAGTTAGGAATCAACGCTAATCTAAGCGGAGGTGAAAATATAAATCCCCAGTCTTATGTATTAAGAAACGGTATTGGTCAGGTAAGAAATGAGTCCGTGGGAAACATCGATGATCCTAATAAAAACCTCGGAGGTTACCTGAATATTGATTACCAACTGACCGAAAAAAGCAACCTTGCTCTTTCGTGGAATTCCTGGGCCAATAAAAGCTATAATTCAACCATCGATTTATTAAACACTTTAACCATGCCTAATGACAAAGGAATCCTTGAAACCAGCTATACGAAGACTAAAAATAAAGAGGATGCAAGGAATTATAACAATTCGGTGAATTTAAACTATGAAATCAAGCTTGATTCCCTGGGAAGTAAATTCAATGCCAATGCGGCTTATCTTATTTACAAAAGGTTTCAGTATTCGGATAACAACACCATGTATTCTGATGTGAAGGGCAGCACTTCCGGTTTTTCAAGGACAGGAAGAAAAATCATCCAGAACATTCCGCAAATTGTGAACAACTTTTCAGGAACGGTAGACTATATTCAGAAGTTTAAAAATGACTTCACCTTTTCAGCCGGAGGTAATTTTAATAAAACCAAAACCGACAACGATACCAAAAACTACAATTTCGCGTACGATTATGACAAGGCAACGGGTAATCTGACAGGCATCACTACCAAACCTGATTTCAACCATTTTATTTACGATGAAAATATCTATGGGATTTACCTCACTTTCGAAAAGAAATTTTCTGATAAGTTCTCCGGAAAAGTAGGTGCGCGATATGAGATTACCAATAGTCTCGGAACCGCAGACAGCCCGACGAATACCATCCAGGAGCAGCAGCATCAGAGGATTGAAAGAAATTACAATAATTTACTGCCTTATCTTAGCTTTAATTATGCTATTAATGACAAGAATAATATTTCCTATTCATTTTCCAGCAGAATGGGAAGACCAAGCTTCTGGGAACTGAATCCGGTAAGGAATATCATCACCGAAGACAATTATACCCAGAACAACCCTTTCGTAAAGGCTTCTTCAAACTATAATCAGGAGCTGACCTATATGTACAAAAATTCTTATTTCCTTATCCTGAACCATACCTATGAAAAAGATCAGATCACCCAGGTTCCTTTACAGAAAAAGTATGTGGACAATAATGGTATGGAACGGGTAAGGCTGGCTTACATCCGGACCAATTTCGGGGATAAACAGGAAATGTCGGCGATGCTTGGAATTCAGAAATCGCTGTTCAAACAGTATCTGACGTTGAATTTCAATGCCGGGGTTCAGCATAACATCAACAACGGAACTTTAAATACGGATCCTACGACAGGACAGGTTTTTGATACCTACATCAACAACAGAAAATCCACCAGCCTGGTTATTAACAGCAACAACACCATCCGTCTTGATAAAAATAAAACATGGTTTTTGGGCGTCAACTTTTTCTACGTAGACAAACAGCAGATTGAACTGGGTGTCCTGAAGAGCTTAATGAGCCTTGACCTGAGCATCAAGAAAAACTGGA
>JAKOOG010000115.1 GCA_022701545.1 Weeksellaceae bacterium
GAAGGCGTTCAGAAAGTAAAAGACGATCAGAAAGTTCAGACAAAGGCTCAGGATCCTAAAAAAGTTCTTCAGTCATTGAAACTAAAAGCAGAGTAGGACTCATTAATGAAGTAAGTAATTATGTTTAAAAAATTCATTCGCAGACCTGTTCTGTCTATCGTAATCTCTCTGATTATTGTATTTATGGGGGTTTTATCCCTCACCAAACTGCCGGTTACCCAGTTTCCGTCTATTTCGCCGCCCAAAGTAAACATTACCGCAGAATATCCGGGAGCCAACAACGAATTGTTGATCAAGTCCGTGGTTATTCCGCTGGAAAGAGGTCTGAACGGCGTGCCCGGGATGAAATACATGACTTCCGATGCCGGAAACGACGGGGAAGCATCCATCCAGGTAGTTTTCGACCTGGGAACTGATCCGAATGTGGCTGCCGTAAACGTCCAGAACCGGGTATCTTCCGTAGTGAACAAGCTTCCGCCTCTGGTAGTGCGTGAAGGGGTGAAAATTACCCGTGAAGAGCCCAACATGCTGATGTACATCAACCTGTACAGTGACGACCCGAAAGCTGACCAGAAATTCCTTTTCAACTATGCCGACATCAATGTAATGTCCGAACTGAAAAGGGTAAGTGGGGTAGGTTTTGCCGACATCCTAGGAACCAGGGAATATGCCATGCGGATCTGGCTGAAACCGGACCGTTTAACAGCTTACAGCATTTCCGCAGATGAAGTGATGGATGCCCTGAACCAGCAGAGTCTGGAAGCTTCTCCGGGTAAAACGGGGGAAAGCTCCGGAAAAAGATCCCAGTCTTTCGAATATATCTTAAAATATCCGGGACGTTTCAATAATGAAAAAGACTACGGAAATATCATCCTGAAAGCAAATCCGAATGGAGAATTCATCAGATTGAAAGATGTGGCCGATATCGAATTCGGCTCGTCCATGTACGATATCTATTCTACCCTGAATGGTAAACCTTCGGCAGCGATTACCGTGAAGCAGTCATACGGTTCCAATGCGAGCGACGTTATCAAAAACGTAAAATCGCTGATGGCGGAACTGCAGAAAACAACGTTCCCGAAAGGAATGCACTACGACATCAGCTACGATGTTTCCAAGTTCCTTGATGCATCGATTGAAAAAGTGGTTCATACGCTGTTTGAAGCCTTTATCCTGGTGGCTATCGTGGTATTCCTTTTCTTGGGGGACTGGCGTTCTACCTTAATTCCGGCGATTGCCGTTCCGGTTTCGCTGATCGGTACCTTTGCCGTAATGTCCGCCTTCGGGATTACCCTGAACATGATTTCGCTCTTTGCTTTGGTAATGGCGATCGGGGTGGTGGTTGATGATGCGATTGTAGTCATTGAAGCCGTCCACGCCAAAATGGAGGAAAAACATTTATCGCCTTTGAAGGCAACCGAAGAAGCGATGCATGAAATCAGCGGAGCGATTATCGCCATCACGCTGGTAATGGCATCGGTGTTCATTCCGATTGCGTTCATGTCCGGTCCGGTTGGGGTTTTCTACCGTCAGTTTTCCATTACCATGGCTTCTGCAATCATTCTTTCAGGAGTAGTGGCTTTAACATTGACGCCGGCTTTATGTGCTTTGATCTTAAAGAACAACCACGGAAAAGCGAAAAAGAGAACGCCGATTACCATCTTCCTGGATAAATTCAACAATTTATTTACCAAAGGAGCGGGGAAATATGAGCGGATGCTTAACAAAACCGTTAAGAAAAAAAGCATTACGCTCCCGTTGTTACTTGCATTTTGCGCATGTACTTTCTTTTTAAGTAACTCATTGCCTTCCGGGTTTATTCCGGCAGAAGACCAGGGGATGATCTATGCGATTATTCAGACCCCGCCGGGATCTACATTGGAAAGAACCAACCAGATTGCCAAAGAACTATTGAGGGAGTCGGAAGGGATCGACGGCGTACAGTCGGTGTCCTCACTGGCTGGATATGAGATTTTAACGGAAGGAACGGGCTCGAACTCCGGTACCTGTCTGATCAACCTTAAAAGCTGGGAAGACCGTAAAGAATCCGCTGCCGAAATCATTGAAAAACTGGAAGAGAAAGCCAAGAATATTCCGGGTGCCAACATCGAGTTTTTCCAGCCGCCTTCCATTCCGGGATACGGTGCGGCCGGAGGTTTTGAGCTCCGTCTGCTGGATAAGGCCGGGAGCGGGGATTATCAGAAAATGGAGAAAGTGAGCAATGATTTCGTGAAAGAACTTAAAAAACGTCCTGAGCTGGGTTCTGCATTTACTTTCTATTCGGCAAGTTTCCCTCAGTATATGCTGAAGATCGATAACGATCTGGCCGAGCAGAAAGGCGTAACGATTGAAAATGCGATGGATAATTTATCCACGTTGATCGGTTCCAACTATGAAACCAGCTTCATCCGTTTCGACAGGCCGTATAAGGTTATTGTCCAGGCGGGTCCGCAATACCGTGCTTTGCCAAGTGATCTTTTAAAGTTATATGTGAAAAATAACAAAGATGAAATGGTGCCTTATTCAGACTTCATGCATCTGGAAAAAGTGTACGGTTTATCAGAGATTACAAGGCATAATATGTACAATTCAGCCGAGGTGAGCGGAACGCCGGCACCGGGATACAGTTCGGGGCAGGCCATTGCAGCCATCCAGGAAGTTGCGGACAAAACGCTTCCGAGAGGTTTCGGGATCGACTGGGCCGGGATTTCCAAAGATGAAGTAAGCCGTGGTAATGAAGCGATTTATATCTTCCTGGTGTGTTTAGGATTCGTTTACCTGATCCTGGCGGCACAATATGAGAGCTTTATCCTTCCGCTGCCGGTAATTCTATCGCTGCCTACAGGGATTTTCGGAGCGTTCCTATGCCTGAAGTTATTAGGGCTGGAAAACAACATTTACGCTCAGGTAGCCATGGTCATGCTGATTGGTCTTTTGGGTAAGAATGCCGTGCTGATTGTCGAATTTGCCGTACAGAAAAAAGCGGAAGAAGGAATTCCGGTGGCACGGGCTGCCATCGAAGGAGCTGCCATCCGTTTCCGTCCGATTTTAATGACCTCGTTTGCTTTCATCGCCGGTCTGATCCCGTTGGTATTGGCTACCGGGCCGGGAGCAATCGGTAACCGCACCATCGGTACCGCTGCCGCAGGAGGGATGCTGATCGGAACCATCTTCGGACTGATGATTATCCCTGGATTGTATTACATCTTCGGAACCATAGCCGATAAGTCGAAACTGGCAAGGTATGAAGAAGAAAATCCGTTAACAGAACAAACAGAACCGTATCAACACGATGATAAATATGAAGATTTATAATAAATATATAGCAGCCATTGCCTTATCGCTTGTCTTAGCAAGCTGTAAGGCGCCGATGGCCACCGTCATAAAAGATGAGGTAAAAGAAAATGTACCTCAGAACTTTAATCAGGAAGATCAGGGAGACGCCAACACCAACAGCGGAACAACGCCATGGAGACAGTTCTTCACAGACCCTAATCTGGTAGCCTTGATTGAAACGTCACTGAAAAACAACCAGGAGCTGATGATCACCCTGCAGGAAATCGAAATTGCCAAAAGCAATGTTCTTGCTAAAAAAGGAAGGCTAACCCCTACGGTTGGTGCCGGAGGCGGTGCCGGAATAACAAAGGTGGGACGTTACACCAGCGAAGGAGCCGGTGATGCCAGCACGGATATCGAACCCGGAAAAGCGGTGCCTGACCCGATCATGAACTTTGGAGGCGGACTGACGGCCAACTGGGAAATCGACATCTGGAAAAAGCTGAGAACGGAAAAAGAATCTGCCGTTGCCCATTATCTTTCTACAGTGGAAGGCAAAAACTTCGTGCTGTCGAATCTGATAGAAGAAGTGGCAGACAATTACTATGATTTACTGGCACTGGATAACCAGCTGGATATCATCCAGCAATACATCAAGCTTCAGCAGAAAGCCCTGGAGATTTCAAAGATCCAGAAAGAAGCGGCAGCGGCGACAGAACTTGCCGTGAAGAAATTTGAAGCGGAACTGGCAAAATCCAAAGCAACCGAATATACCATCCGTCAGGAAATCACCGAAAAGGAAAATGAGATCAATGCCCTATGCGGACGTTATCCTCAGCCGATTGTAAGAACAAAGGAGAACTTTATGACAACCATCCCACAGACGGTGTATACGGGAATCCCTTCTCAATTGCTGGCAAACCGTCCGGATATCAAGCAGGCGGAACTGGAATTGAAATCCTCAAAGCTGGATGTGGAAGCCGCAAGAAAAGAATTCTATCCTACCCTGGAAATTTCTGCGACCCTCGGGTTGGAGGCATTTAAGCCTTCTTACCTGGTAAAACTGCCGGAATCAATTGCTGCCGGGCTGGCAGGGGAATTGGCTGGTCCGCTGATTAATAAAAGCGCGATCAAAGCCAACTTCCAGGCTGCCGATGCAAAGCAGATCCAGGCGTTGTACGAATATGATAAAACGATTTTGAATGCCTATCTGGATGTGGCAAATCTGATGTCGAAAGTGAAAAACCTTGACCAGTATTACCAGTTGAAATCCCAGGAAACAAAATCGCTTGAACAATCAATAGATATTGCGAATCAGCTGTTCCGGAATTCACGTGCAGATTATCTGGAGGTTCTTCTGAACCAGAGAGATGCACTGGATGCCAAAATGGAACTGGTGGAAGCAAAACAAAAACAGCTGAGTACAGTTGTCGATATTTACAAAAGCTTAGGCGGAGGCTGGAAGTGATTGTAAATCCTTAATGTTTTAAAAAGAAAAGAGGCTGCCCGCAAGGAACAGTCTCTTTTCGATTAAAACTGAAAACGTTAATAAAAAAAGGTTTCTTTTAAAAGCCTTTCTTCCCTTCATTACCCGCATTACCATACAGGCAACTGCATTAAATTGTATAAATGGTTATTAATTTATAAAAAAAAGGTTATTAGTTTTGTTTTAAAAAAAAATTAAATTTTAAAAAACCAACCTTCTCTAAAAGTAATTATTCCGATTAAAGAAGGTGGTGAGATTTATGAATAGAATCATCATGTTTTTCTATTAGTTTTTACCCTGAAATTTATCTTACCGTGTTTTTTTTAGTGCTTCTATTCATTAAATCTTAAAGGTGGTTTCTGTTTAATTTGGTTTTCGGTTTGTTTTCTGAGTTCAAAATTATCATCTTGACCTGATAAAAAAAAATGGTTGTTGTCTCGATTTATAAATTATGACGTCTTAATTCGTGAATTGGGGATATTTAATAGGCTGATCTTTAATTTATTATTTTACAAAATAGAAATAGTTCGATAATTATTATTAATTCATTCCTTATGGATAAAAAGTAATGGATTTTATGTACTTTTGACCCCAGATTGTAGAGAAGATAATTTACTAAGGTGGTCCAAAAACTATTATTTCTCATATTTACCGGAATTTTTACAGCCCTTCTGTCTCAGGATGGCTATAGTGACTTCTATAAGCTGCGTGAGAAATATGAAAATTTTCAGGAAAACGATCAGAAAGCATTTCCTTTTATTCAGCCTTATATCGATAAGGCAAAAAAGGAAAAGAATTATGAGAAACTCGTTCAGGGATATAAAGACGGAGTATACTATGCTTTTTTGAGTGAGGATAAGCTGAAATATGCCGACAGTATGATCTGGGCCGCGAACCAGTCCGGCAGTGAAGATCTCAGAATTATTTCACATATCGATAAGGGTGTCGTTTACTATTATCATTATAAAAAATATCAGCTTGCTCTTAACGAATACCTGGAAGCCTACAAATATTCGAAAAATACAAAGAACGAGTATCTGAAGTATCAGAACCTTTACCACATCGGGGTAATAAAAAGTTACCTCGGCTACTATGAGGATGCTTCCGAGCTTTTTATGAAATGTCTCGTCCATTACCGGGAAAAAGCCAGATCGGTCACAAAGCTTCATCCGAACGAAATTTACAACAATAAAAAAGGATACCTGAACAGTTTGTATCAGCTGATCATCTGCTACAGGCACCTCGGGAAATACAAGGAAGCCGATGCGGCTACACAGATTGGCTTTTCCGAAATTGGAGAAAACCCGGAATACGACCTTGAAAAAGGGTATTTCATGCTTTCCAAAGGGATTTCCGAATACCGGAACAGCCGTTTTGAACCGGCTCTGAAAAGCTTATGCAAAGCACTTCCTGCCATCAAAGGCAGCCGGGATTTTGCAAGGCTTTCCGTGGGATATTTTTATATCGGGAAAAGCTATTCCGGCCTGAAAAAGACAAAGGAATCCATCATTTATTTTAAAAAGATCGATTCGATTTTCCGCCGGCACCAGTTTATGCTTCCTGAATTGCGGGAGAATTACGAAATCCTGATCGACTACGCTAAAAAAGAAAAAAACCAGTCCCAGCAGCTGTATTATACCAGCCAGCTTCTGAAGGCAGACAGTATTATGTCCAAAGATTTTATTTATCTGTCTCCGAAAATGCATAAAGACTACGATACCAATAATTTGCTGGAAGAAAAAGATAAGCTGCAGAAAATAAATTATCTAGGAACCATTATCATTATTGTATTGATTGTCTGGGCAATAGGTCTTGTAGCTCTTTTGACCCGCAGGCATAAAAAGGCTAAAGAGATTCAGCAGAAATACATCTTGGTAGAAGAGAAATTCGCAGCCAGTCAGCACTCAGAGAAAAACGAAGAAGCAGAGCCCGTCATCCTTCCGCTGGTCGAAGAAAAGAAATTCAGCCTGAACGAAAGCAAAGTCGAAGAGCTTTTGCAGAAACTGAAAATTTTTGAAGATAAAAAAGAGTTTACCCAAAAAGGTTTAACGATCAGTAAATTGGCTGCCCAGCTCGGGACCAACTCCAACTACCTTTCCCAGGTCATTAATGAATATAAAAAGGTAAACTTCAACAAATACCTGAGCGAGCTCCGGATTAATTACATTACCAACCTTCTTTTTGAGGACAAAAAATATTTAAAATACAACATCGAAACCCTGGCCAGGGAATGTGGTATCGCCTCCCGGCAGAATTTTTCCGATCTCTTCTACGAGATCAACGGGATCCGGCCAACGGATTTTGTTAAAAAGAGGCGGGAGGAGCTTGAAAATGACGGGGATATATAATTTAATTACTTACATTTTGAAGTTTTAAGTTACATTAATTGTTATCAGCATTTCTGCCTTTATTTACCTTTATGAAAAACGATTATCATTTCAAATGAAAGATGGTCTCAAAAAAATGATTTTAATAATCTCAGCGTATTTGTTGATAAATAGTTGTAGGAATAATAATGGGAATAGTCTATATACGAGATTTGATGAATCAAATAGAAAGTCCACTTTATTTCTGTCTAAAAATGACGTTATTGTTGATAGTATTAAAAATATCGGCAGCTATTATAGGAAAGATAGTATTGTAAAAAAGAATGAGAATCGATGGGACTATTTTTATCATGGAAGATGCGGAACTGGGTGTTCATTGGTTTATTGCATGAATATTTCGTCTCTTAACAACAAAATAAAAGTTACACTTCATGTATTATATAAATCCAAAGAATCAGACAGTAATCATCAAAATATCTCAACTCAAGAGTATCTTCCCCATTTTTCATCTAAAAAGAATGATATTTCAAAAATTACTAAAAATAATGGAATCTTAAAGAATGAAATTTCATCTCAA
>JAKOOG010000116.1 GCA_022701545.1 Weeksellaceae bacterium
GTATATCAGCTGAGGCTTTCCGCCCAAAGTAATAAATACGTCTCCGTTCTTATAATTTTCGTCAAACTTTAAATCAACGGCTTCATTGATCTGACCAATCATATTCAGGAACTTTTCCTCGTTGGAAATAATTATGGTTTTAGCGTCAGCCGGCATTTCTGTGGGGCCTGCTCCGGTTGTATCTACAGGTTTTTTTCTGTGCGCTGACGGCAGTTCTTGAGAAAAGCATAACAGCCGCAGCCATAAATAATTTTTGAGTATTTCATGGATTTTTTTTCAATGTCATATAAATTTTCCGGAGTAAAAAATTAAACTGATAAAAGTTTATTTATTCAGGTAAAATCATACCATCATCATGCTGCTTCATGCTCTATTGTATGTAATAAAGTAAGATTCATATCAATCCTCTATGCATCCGCATCCCTTTCCACAAGCTGCTGCAACTACTGAATGCAGCAGGCTGAAAACTTGGGTAAGAATGATAAAAACAGGATTTTTGAACGCTGAAATTAAGCAGGGAATGATCTGATTATGAAATAATAACGTACTGCAGCTACAGCAAAAAGTTGGAGAAAAATTTTACAGAAATAAAGTAAATGCATTTTAAACTTGATATATCGACCGATTGAATCCCGAAAAAGCATGCCCAACACAAGGATTTAAAAATAAAGTATTATGGAAAATAACAGACTACCCACACGACAGGAGCTGAAAAGCTATTTTGAAACAGACAAATATCCGACCCAGGACCAGTTTGCCGGTCTAATCAATGCATACTGGCATAAAGAAGAGAATATTCCGAAAGAGAAGATTGCAGGTCTTGAGAATTTATCGCTGAACTATGCACTGCAATGGTCTCCCACCGACCGCAAACTTTCGCTGGCGGATTCCAAAGGGGCATTGGTCTCGGAGATTTCTTTACAGACCTTGGATGATGAAGGAACGGATTTAAGATACAATTCCGAAACCGCTTCACTGGAACTTTACAATGCCGATAATAAGCTGCTGGACAGCATTCAGGTAAATGATTTTGTAAAGAATGTAGGAACTCAGTTAACCTTAAATTTAAATACCTTACAGCTTAAGGACAGCCGGGGAACCGTATTGTCAAGTCTTGCCTTTGCCGTATCCAATATTGGGGGACTGCAGGCGTTGCTGGATAATAAAGTGGAGAAAACAACAACAATAAGCACTGCTTATCCCCTGCAGGGCGGCGGTAATTTATCCGCGGATAAATCGATCAGCATTCCGCAGGCCAATGCAAATACGGCAGGATATCTAAGCAGCGCAGACTGGAATATCTTCAACAACAAACTGGATAAACCTTCCATGGCCGCAAACTATCTTGCAAAATGGAGCGGATCGGGATTTGCCAACAGTATGCTTCAGGATAACGGCACGAGCATGGGAATCGGAAGCAATAATTACAGTAATGTTATATGGTCGGTTGATTCTACAACCAAAGCAGCCCTCGTTGCACCGAGAATGACCCAGGGACAGCGTCTGGCGATTTCTCTTAACACAACACAGACCGGTGCGATAGTATATCAGACTGACGCTTCTGCAGGATATTATTTATGGAACGGAAGTTCATGGCAGTCTTTGGGAGGTGCCAACATCGCTACAGCCGATCTGACGAATACGCAGGCAAGGGTTTTTACCCAGAATGCCGATTTTACCTGGGATACTTCAGGCAACCCTTATTATCTGAAAGGCCTTGCTGACATGGGCAATAATTTAAAGGATTATCCAAAAGTGCTCAAGCTTAATCCCACAACAAAACAGGTCGTAGAAGGGGATGCCTTAGTGGTATCCATACCGGATACCTTACCGAATCCTGCTACACCTACCTCACAAACCTTAAATATCGTTCACACTTACACCAACAGTCCAACGGCATTGGATACCAATGTCAAGGATTTAAATGATTTTATTATGAATATTGGAAATTTAGAATTTACGGATTTAACTGTAAAAGATTGGAATTTAGTAAATGCAGGAAGTAATACCGCTTCTTCTTTAACAGCAAATGGAGGGGTTTCTTTGAAATGTAATGATGTGAATTCATTTGTCAATGGAGAAGTTATGGCTTGTGCGTATCCAAACTTAGTGCTTCCCATGAAAAAAAAATGGGTGTTTGTTATTGGTGGATCGGTTGGAGCTGAAGTTTCTTATCAGAATTTAGGGGTAATAGGAATTACCGAAAGTTCAGCTACTTCCAATGTTGGATTATTAAACGGTTTTCTATCTTCATATGCGGGAGGATGGTTTTATAATAGCGTTAATTTTGTACCTATTACTTCTGATTCAACACCTCTTGCACAAAGAATAAATACTTCAGGATCTGCTACCTGTATTTTTACAAAAGTAGGGAATATACTAAATATTACGGTACGAACAGGAAACGAATCTAAAACCTTTAATACAGATGTAACAGGGGTAAATTCATGTAAACCCCTATGTTCTCTTATAAGAGGTCGTTATTTCGACAATCTTAACAACTGTATTATAGGATTTGGGAAATATTGGATTGAACCATAAAAACAATTTCTTAATAAAAATTAGCCTAAAAGTCACCCAAAACAAACCACATGGCCTCAGAACAATTACAAAAACTATTTATCCACCTGGAAGAAGTGGTAATATGGAGAATAAAAAATCCTTCGGAAGATTTTAATGCAGGAGCTCCAAAATTCAACATCAGCGACCACGAAGGCTGTCAGTTGGGAAATTACATTTCAGCGGCTGAGTTCACCCATCAGGAAGTGGTGTTCCTGCTGATGGCTTTACTTCCCAGGCTCGAGCCCGCATTGCTTAAGCGCATCTATCTGGAATACTCCCATGATATACTGTTCGATTTCTGTTTTCCCAGTGATAATGGCCGGCTTTTTTATCCGACCGTTCAGGCCGTTCAGTACATTCTCGGAGGTGACCGGATCTCGGAACGGTTAAATGCCCTGGATTATTTCAGTCCGGACTCAGCATTAATCAAACGGGAGGTTGTTGTTGTTTCAGGCTCAGACCACGAACATTTAGCAGCCAATAGCCTCATCAATGTTCACCAGGAATTTTTCAACACCATGATTTTAGGATGGGAACTGTTGCCGAAAATGAGCGGTGACTTTCCGGCAGAGCAGCTGCACACACGCCGCTCCTGGAATGATCTTATATTGCCTCAGGATACCTTGGACGAACTTCAAAGCATCGAATCCTGGTATACCAGCAGCCGGATCCTGATGGAAGACTGGGATATGCAGAAAAAGCTGAAGCCCGGTTTCCGCGTACTGTTTTACGGAGATCCCGGAACGGGAAAAACCCTTGCCGCCAGCCTGTTGGGAAAATATACCGGTCGCCCGGTATTCAGGGTCGATGTTTCGATGCTGGTTTCCAAGTACATCGGCGAGACGGAAAAACAGCTGGCTAAATTATTTGAAAAAGCCGAAAATAAAAACTGGATCCTCTTCTTTGACGAAGCCGATGCCATCTTCGGGAAACGGACCAATGTCCGGGACGCCCACGATAAATATGCCAATCAGGAAGTCTCTTATCTGCTGCAGCGGATTGAAACCTTTTCAGGATTGATTATCCTCGCTTCCAACTTTAAAAACAATATGGATCAGGCTTTCACCAGGCGTTTTCACAGCTGTATTAAATTCAGCAATCCCAAACATGAGGAACGGCTGCGCATCTGGCAGCAGAATTTACCGAAGCAGCTGCAGCTTGAAGAGATCAGCCTCGAGCACATTGCCCGAAGATACGAACTCACCGGTTCCAATATCATGAATGTGATACAGGATGTGAGCTTGAAAGCCATTGCTTCCGGAGAACCCGGTTATAAAGTCGGTCTTGACATGTTGCTGGAAAGCATTAGGAAAGAATATGTCAAAGAAGATAAAATATTCATATGAAAATGAATTCATTACACTGAAATATTGAACGGTAGTAAACCTGAACGGCATCATTTGATGCCGTTTTTTTGTTATAAAACGATTAGTGTGGTGTATTACTTAATTTGTTTGCATCAAAATAGTTCAGTCGGAAATTTTCAATCAGCAATAAATCAGCAGGATTTTCAGCAGATCAGCAGCAGCCTGTATTGCCCTTCGTTTTCAAGTGGAGCCCTGTGGACACAAGGCAAAACTTTCTGATCCGGATGGTCTACCGCCAGCCGCCAGAGGTGTCCGGTTCCGAGGTTGGTAGGCTGCGCACCGGGATTCGGCTGATAGTGGAGATCGAAAAAACAGTCTTTCAAAAAATCTTCAAATTCCGCTTCCGGGCCGTCGTGCAGTTCTTTCAGCTTTTCACGGATTTCAGGAACCAGGATCTTCTGTGTCACCTCATCGTTGGGGATAATATCACTGGCTGTCCCGTAATAGGTACATAAAAACGTATCCGTTCCGATGGGCGAACGGTCCACATGATATGAATATACATCCGTGGCAAAAAAATCCAGTTCTTCATCCCGCTCATAACACTTTAATAAATTAAGCGAGGGCAAAGCGCCGAAATCCGTTAGGTATTGAAGGTCATTTAATATAATTTCTCTCGCAAAATTCCCCTCATCCGAAAGCTCCAGGGCCAGAAGATCATCGGCAGAGATTTCGGTAATGTTGTCTTTCAATTGAATTTTAGAGACAATCTCCTCAAAATTTCCTCTTAAATTCCTTGGCCAGCACAAAGCGTTCACAGTTCCCTGAAATTCCGTTTCAACAAGTTCGGAAAAATTGGAAACCATCCCAACCTGTGGATTATCGGAAAACGAAATATCAGAAAGAAATGCCATGCTTTAAAATTAACCGCAAAGATAATAAAAGAGGATTTGCCGTTTCCTGTCATGATCAATTTAAATCTTAAAATGTCTGACTAATCTTTTGAAAGACCATCTTGAAGCCCAAAAATATGGCTTAAAAAAGCATCGGGTTAAAGCCGGATGAAACCGGCAATAATTATTCCTGAGCTGTGATAGGGACGGCATTCAGTTTATTTCCAAACCAGACGGCTGAAGATGGGATGCATCTATGATTTCAGTCATAAAATTTGTATATTTACTTCTATGGTATTAAGATTGATTTATACTTAAATAATGAATGATAAAGGGTTGACAGTCTTCTCAAAATACCATCCAAAAAGCTTAAAAAATATGAAAACCGGTATCCTCGAACATAAAGCCGTACAGAAAATAGAAATCGTAAAGGTAAAAGAACGTCTGAGCTTTTCCTGTACCGATGAGGTGTCGGTCGAAGAACCTTTGGAAATCAGGGTTCTGTACGATGCAGATGGTCATCAAATTACGAAAAATATTTCCGTAACCATGCGTACTCCGGGAAATGATGCCGAACTGGCAGCAGGATTTCTTTTTACGGAAGGCATTATTTCAGACAGCAAACAGATCCGCGAAGTATATCATCCAAAGGAAACATGTTCCCGGAACAGCGGAAACATTATAACGGCTGAACTTTCACAGGGGCATCAGCCTCAGCTGATGAATGCCGAGCGTAATTTTTATACCACTTCCAGCTGCGGCGTTTGCGGAAAAGGTTCCATTGATTCCATTAAGACCGTGAGTCCTTTTCAGAATTCTGATAAAGGGCGGCAGGTCATTCCTCTTGAAACAATTTATCGGTTAGCTGACGAATTGCGGAATTTTCAGAACAATTTCAGTGCGACCGGTGGTATCCATGCTTCCGGGCTTTTTGATATGGAGGGAAATCTCCTGGCGTTACGGGAAGACGTGGGAAGGCATAATGCTTTGGACAAACTGATCGGAAATGCACTGCTCACCGGACAGCTGCCGCTTAATGAAAAAATTCTGGTGCTGAGTGGGAGAGCCAGTTTTGAGCTGATCCAGAAAGCGGCGATGGCAGGAATTTCGGTAGTGGCAGCGATAGGGGCACCTTCAAGTCTGGCCGTAGATACGGCAAAAGAATTTGACATGACCTTGCTGGGATTTCTCAGGGACAACCGGTTCAACATATATCATAAAAGCAGCCACATTGAAATGATAACGGAATGAAGAAATCAGACGCCCGCTTTATCAGATCCGCTTGCTGATCATATCTTCTCCCTGAGATAAGCATTAAAATAAATAAGACCTTGCGTTCAAAAAATCAAGACAGAACGATCGCAGATCATAAACTGAAATAAAAATTTAATGAAAATAAGAATAAAAGACAACAGCATCCGTTTCCGGCTTACCCAGTCTGAGGTGTCGGAACTCGGTTCGAACGGAATGATTTCCGGTCATACGGAATTTCCCGGCCAGACCTTTACCTACGCCGTTGAAAAAACAGAAGACAGTGCGCTTTCAGCCGCGTTTGAAGCAAACCGGATGGTCGTGAGAATACCGGCTCCTATGGTCAGCGAATGGGTTTCTACCGACAGGGTAGGCTTCGACGGGCAGGCCGGAAAGCTTAAAATATTGGTGGAAAAGGATTTTGTCTGCCTGGACAATACCTTGGAAGACCAAAGCGATAATTATCCGAATCCGAATGCCAAATGCTGATGCCGTTTTTACAATCACAACAATATGGAAAACAATAATTTAAATAAAAGAAAAGGGGATTCCGGGCCATCACCTGCCGCACAGCCGCCTTATCGCCTGGGAGATCTGAAACTTGATGCGCCTGAAAATTGGGCAGCCGGAGCACCGGCCGTCATGCATTCGATACAGCAGCTGGTACGGGATGCTTCAACGTTTCGGGGCGGGAGGGCGCTTTTCAGCATGAATCAGTTTGGCGGTTTCGATTGCCCGAGCTGTGCCTGGCCGGATCCCGATCACGACCGGTCACCGATCGCGGAATATTGTGAAAG
>JAKOOG010000004.1 GCA_022701545.1 Weeksellaceae bacterium
ATCAGAAGAGGAAAGCGAGGTGTAGACAAAGGATATTTGAAAAGGAGAAAGTAAAATGATCAGAATCCAAAATATCTGTAACAAAGACCACCACCCTAGCCCGGATCGCCGCGGTTACCCCACAGCAGGGTTGGAGGGTTGGAGAGCGAAAGGGTTTGGCATTGGAGCGTATTGGAAAGCAAAGGCGCGAGGAGTATGAGCAGAGAGCCGGATCAAGCTCCTGAAAAAAACAAGGGGTTGAGAATATTACATTAAGAAAATCTGACTACAAAGGAAGTCATTCAAGGCTTCCTATCGGAACAAATAGATGGCATTAAATAAAGAGCTTGAAATTTTTTGAAAAAGAATAATTTAAAAAGATCAGGAAATCACAAAGTGAGCAGTTGACCTGTAAGATATGAACTTACTCGGTCAGAATTACACTAATTTTGATATGGCTTAAAAATAAAAAAAGGCTGTAAGAAAATCTTACAGCCTCCGTTTTTTGTAGCGAAGACGGGAATTGAACCCGTGACCTCAGGGTTATGAATCCTGCGCTCTAACCAACTGAGCTACCTCGCCGTTTTGGTGGTGCAAATATACAAAAATATTTACTCCCTCCAAATTTATTTTAAACTAAAATACTGCAAAACATCAGCAACATGTTCTGGTTTATTGATTATCTTATTGTTAGCATCTAAAATAAAATAAGTTGGTGTTGCATGAACATTGTATGTATCAACATAGCTGCTGTTCCAACCTTTTAATTCGGAATCATTTACCCAAGGAAATGCAGCAATCTTCTTGGTGTATGAATCTTTGTCAACATCCAGTGACAGCCCAATGACCTGAATATTTCTGGATTTTAAATCATTGTACTTTGCCAATAATTTTGGCAACTCCTCTTCACAATGTGAGCAGGTAGACGACCAGAAAACAATGACTTTCTTATCAGCTTTCACATCATACAGTGATTTGGCATTTGTATTCGCAGGCGTCTGGAATTTATAGTTAGGAAAAGCCGCTCCGATTTCAACATTGGCATTGGATTTCAGGGTCGATGCCAGTCTGTCGGTAATGGTACATTTCAGATTTTTAGCAAGGTTTAAATATTTACTTTTAAATTCCTGCATGTCATATACATCAAAGATATCGATTAACTCTGAAAGAACCGTCTGCCCGCGAGGGGTCTCAACCTTTAACCGGTCCAACAGTTTGTCTACAGAAGCTCCTACATTCGTGTTTCCGCCTGTATTAAGATAAGACACCAGAACAGGTCTCAACAGAGACGAAGTTTCCAGCATATCGTTTGACTTGTCAATGAAATTGATGATTTCATCCTGACTCACTTTTTTATCCGGATTGTTTGAAAGATATTTGCTGTAATTGGTATTATAAAAATAAATGAAAGGATGCTGGCTCTGATCGATTCCCTCGGCACCTCCGGAAAGCCTGTTGATCTCAGTTTTCAGAGCTTTGCCAAATTCTGTATTGTCTTTATAGTATTCTTTGATCTGAGATAAAGCAGGAAGGATCAGTTCCTTTTTCTGCGAACCCTCCTGAAATCTGCTCATCATCTCGTTGGCTTCATCAAGATAAGTAATATCCTTTACTTTATTCCCCTGAGTTTCAAGTTTAACATTTACATTCTTATTTTCAGAAATAAAGTTGAATGTATTATTTGTATTTGGAAAATAGACTTTCATCATTCCCATATAATTTTTAGGATATTTAAATGTCCAGATATTATTTTTGCTTTGTTCTTTGGTAAATATAATATCTTTTGAACCATTTAAAGTATATAAAATTGCATCCTGGTCTTTGAAATCGGCTGGCGCCTGAATAGTTACAGTAAATTGTGCCTGCAGTGAAAACGCAACCAATAATGCTGAAACCGTATATATCTTTTTCATAAGGTAAAAATAAAAAAACTCTCCGATTAATCGGAGAGTTTAATATTATTTTAATAAAATTTTATGCTTTTTTGCTCGTATATTTTTTGTTAAAAAATATGATAAACATAACAGCAATTATTGCTAGTGCATATACATACATGTCAATTGGGGAAGCCTGTGCTCCTGGTCCAACTGTTCCTCTGCTTGCCTCTCCAGAATTAGGAGCCGGCGGCATCTTCTGGGCACTGACTAGAAGAAATCCAAAGATTAGAAAAAAAGCTGAAACTAGTTTATTTATTATTCTCATATTTATTATTTTAAGATTTTGGTATTAACCGTTTCTCCTTTATCGGAAACAACTTTAACTACATAAGAATTTTTAAGTTTACTGTCAAGTTCGATTACAAAATCTGTTGAAGTATTAACTGCTTTCTTAGCAATAACCAATTTACCGCTCATATCATAAACCTCAATATCTGCTTTTTTCCAATTTGGATCAAATCTAACAATGTAGTTTT
Organism: Weeksellaceae bacterium; assembly: GCA_022701545.1. Classification (GTDB taxonomy): domain Bacteria; phylum Bacteroidota; class Bacteroidia; order Flavobacteriales; family Weeksellaceae; genus Chryseobacterium. Next base: position 2,393 of record JAKOOG010000004.1, read on the forward strand.
CAATTCCCGGATTGTAAACAACCATTGTTCTTGAAGGAGACTTCGTCTCAGTGGTTGCCAATACGATGTTGCTAGGTTCTCCGTAATACAGGTCATATTCAGCTCCGTTTACCGGAATAACCGCTCCCTGAAGTGCCGGCTGAACAGTCCCATTCTGTGATTTATAATAGAAACCTACACCTGATGACAAAGTGTGTACACCATTGGTTACAGGACTTGCATCTTCAAGAATTTCAAACTTATAAGACTTTATCGTATTAAGATCAAAGTTTTTCATCTTAATATTTTTACCTTTAAAGTTAGCTTCATTGGCTTCGTTGATATACAGCCAGTACTGAGACTGATAGTTGCTATCAACTCCTCCGGTCGGAGATTCCTCATAAGTACCTAAAATATCAGAAGTATCTAAAGTTACCTGAGTTTTTGCCTGTGCTACAGAATGCCCGGTAGTTCCATCGGGATATACTACATAATAAGTTCTTGCCACTTCATTACCGTTAATATCAAGTCCAATAACACCTAATTGTTTTACGGTCCCTGTATTGGTATTTTTGTTAGCCGTTACGCTATAAGCTGTAGAAGCAGCCCGTGTGTAGTAATTAAATCTTCTAAGGTTTGAAAAATTCAGCTGTTGTGCCGCTGCTCCCAAATCGCTGTTCAACTTAATCACAAAAGTACCCATAGGTCTTACCATCATATAGTTAACATCTCCTGTAGGTACACCTGCCGAGAAAGTAATAAATTTATATGCGGAACCACCTGAAGTTAAAGTTCCCGCAGAGCTGGTTTGTACAGCATTCGGGGAAATTTCAAGTCTGACACCCTGGATATTTGTTAAATTAATACCATCTCCATTTGTTTCATTTGTAGCAATCTGAGAAAGATCAAGATTGGTAAAGAATGGATTACCAAATTGATAAATATTTTTTCCGTAGTTTGAAGACCAAGCTGTTGTTACGAACTCATCCTGAAGATAAGAATAATACTTTTCATTATACTGGTTAAGCGCATTCCCGTTAACTCCGAAATTTACGTTAAGACCAGCACCCTGCAAAGTCGTAGAAGCACCAATATCAGTAAGCGGTCGTCCTTTTAGAGTTCTTGTTGTATTGCTTACGTCAAGACCTAATCCTCCTAACATATAATAAGCAAACCCGTCAAGACCTATTCCGAACTTATAATTGGTACCAAAATTCTTTGGCACTACATTAATGTTATCATTCCAAAGAATTTCATTTTTGGAATATCTTGCATTGGTAAAGGTTTTTCCTAATTCCGTGCTTAATGTCGATGCAGTTTTATCATAAAAAGGCATACCAATCTGCTGATAAGTCCCATGATTAACCGCTCTGAATTCCTGGTCTACAATCCCTGTAATATTAGCCTGAGGAACTCCTGTTATAAACAGTTGACCATACGTATAAGCCGGTGTCGCAGAAGAACTGTTGGTGTTGTAAGTAGAATATGAGGTTTCTTCGTTAAGTTTGTTAATAAAATTACCTCCACCAGTCGCTTCGGTTTTATCAACATTTCCTGTAGTAATGGTTTTAAAAGAATCTGAGGAAGTCCCCTGAACCATAAAGTTACCATGGTTTTCAATCTTACCGGTACCTCTCATCTGTAATCCGCCTCCACTGTAAACCATTGTGCCTTTACTCACGTAGGTAGTAGCATTGTCGTCTACATGTATCAGAACATTCTGCGCCTGAACAGAACAAATGGCTGTTAGTAAGCCAATAGCAAATAAACTTTTTCTCATTGTATATAAATATTTGTGCGTTAATACAATATCTCAATTGCAAAGGTATACCTTTTTTGCTAAAAAACAAAAATATTTTACCGATTAACAAAAATATTATCTTCCGTTAATATTATTTCTTTTTCCTCCCCTATTGAAAACATATAATCTTCCAGCACTTTCTCTGTAGTTCCTCTCAGACCCCTTGCTCCGAGTCCTTTTTCCATTGTTTCTTCTACAATTTTTTCAACAGCTTCACCGGTAAAGACCAATTGGGTTCCATCCATTTTAAAGAGTTCAACAAACTGATTCACAATCGAATTTTTGGGCTCCGTCATGATTCTTACCATCGTTTCTTTGGTAAGCTTATCCAAATAGGTGATGATCGGAAATCTTCCCAAAAGTTCAGGGATTAATCCGAAGGAACGCAGATCGATGGCATTAATATTTGTTAATATATATTCGTCTTCACCCGTCTTATTAATCTTTTCAGAGCTGAATCCGATCGCCTGCTTGTTCATCCTTCTTTCGATAATCTCTTTAATACCGTCGAAGGCTCCACCTGCAATAAAGAGAATATTTTGGGTATTTACCTGAATGTATTTCTGGTCGGGATGCTTTCTTCCTCCCTGTGGCGGAACATTAACGATGCTTCCTTCCAAAAGCTTCAGCAGTCCCTGCTGCACCCCTTCTCCGGAGACATCTCTTGTAATACTCGGATTATCCGACTTTCTGGCGATTTTATCGATTTCATCAATAAAAACAATTCCTTTTTCTGCTTTTTCCACATCATAGTCTGCTACCATCAGAAGCCTGGAGAGAATACTTTCCACATCTTCTCCCACATAGCCTGCTTCGGTTAAGATGGTTGCATCCACAATACAGAAAGGAACATTTAATTCCCGGGCAATGGTTTTTGCCAGCAGGGTTTTTCCGGTCCCTGTTTCACCGATCATGATGATGTTGGATTTTTCCAGCTCTACTTCCCGGTTCTCTTCCTGGGCGTGAAGCAATCTTTTATAATGGTTGTAAACGGCAATCGACAACTGCTTTTTAGCCTGGTCCTGCCCGATAACATACTGATCAAGAAATTCTTTGATCTCTTTCGGCTTTTTAAGCTCGTTTATATTTTCTGCCGGAGCATATTCCGATTTAGACCCGCTGTCTTTTACGATGGCATGCGCCTGTTCGATACAGTTTTCGCAGATAAAGCCATTCTGTCCGGAAATCAGCATCTGCACTTCATTTCTCTTTCTTCCGCAGAAAGAACATTGGTTTGAATTCATTTTATATAACTATAATAAGGTATAGATAAAAGAAACCCGTAAAAATTAGCTTCACGAGTTTCTGGTATTTTTAAGAATTTATAATGGAGTTCCGAATCTCGGTGTATTCTTCATCCGTAAGTTTTAGCCGCTCATTTTTAAAATTCATATCTTCCACCTGGTTTAAGGGAATGAGATGAATATGGGCATGAGGCACTTCCAATCCTACAACAGCCACTCCCACCCGTACGCAGGGTATTGCTCTTTTAATTTTTTTGGCAACCTCCTGAGCAAATCCCCAGAGGTTTCGGTATTCTTCGCTTTCCAGATCAAAGATTAAATCCGTTTCTTTTTTGGGAACCACCAAAGTGTGTCCTTTTACCAAAGGCATCGCATCCAGGAAAGCCATAAAGTTTTCATCTTCAGCTATTTTATAAGAAGGGATTTCGCCATTGATGATTTTTGTGAATATGGTGCTCATTTTTTATGTATAAAAAGAGAATTTGTTACAGGGTGATTTCCAATACTTCAAAAGACAGCTTGTTGCCGTTCGGCAATGTGATGTCTGCCGTTTCTCCTACAGCTTTTCCCAATAAGCCTTTGGCAATCGGTGTATTTACCGAAATCTTTCCGGCCTTCAGGTCGCTTTCATTATCCGGGACCAGGGTAAATGTCTGTTCCTGATTCGTCGCATTATTTTTAAGCCTCACTGTCGTAAGGATGGAAACCTTTGAGGTATCCAATTGGCTTTCATCTATTATTTTGGAACCGGAAATAACATCCTTCAGTTTGGAAATTCTCATTTCCAGCATCCCCTGAGCTTCTTTGGCGGCATCGTATTCTGCATTTTCAGACAAATCTCCTTTATCTCTTGCCTCAGCAATCTGCTGGGTAATTTTCGGTCTTTCTACAGTTTCCAACTGCTCCAGCTCAGCTTTCATTTTCTCCAGCCCCTCCTTTGTAACATAGCTTGCCATAATTTTCAAAATTTAGTTTTAGTATAAAAAAATAATCCGACATTTGCCGGACAATGTTTTCGAGTTGTAATCGTTTAATTTTTACAAATATATAAAAATTTAAATTCAAATGAAAAAAAGTTTCTCAATATTATCCATCATCACATTATTGATTTTCAGTAATTTATCTGTAAATTCCTGCGGAACCCGTGAAGATACCGTAAGTTGTTTCCCAACCAACCCGATCAACGTCAGCTTAAATCTGAACCTTCCCGCTTATTACAATCTGAATCAGGTCGGCGGATGGGTCTACATCAATGAACAGCAGTCCGGAACAAGAGGTCTGATTGTCGTTCGGGCATCGGATACCACCTTTAAAGCCTACGACCGGAATGCACCGCACCTCTGTCCCGATAACAATACAACCCTGGAAGTACAGGATAACATCCGAGTGATCTGCCCGAAAGATAATGCCCAATGGATCCTGCTGACCGGACAGCCGACAGCAGTGGCCAATGTTCCGCCGAAGACCTATCTTTATAATTACGATCCGGGAAGCAAAGTATTAAATATTTACTATTAAAAGATGAAAGTTGTCGTACAGAGAGTTTCTGAAGCCGGCGTAAAAGTAAACGGACAAACCGTCGGTGAAATCGGAAAAGGATTGATGCTGCTGATAGGAATTGACGAAAATGACGAAAAGAGTGATGCCGACTGGCTCGTCCAGAAAATTCTGAATTTAAGAATCTTCGGAGATCAGGATGACAAATTAAATCTTTCCGTTCAGGATGTACAGGGGGAAATCCTCTGCATCAGCCAGTTCACGCTGATTGCTGATTACAAAAAGGGAAACCGCCCCTCTTTCATCAAAGCGGCAAAACCTGATCGGGCAATTCCTCTATTCGAGTATTTTAAAGAAGAAATTTCAAAATCCGGGCTGAAGACCGGAAGCGGAATCTTCGGTGCCGATATGAAGGTTTCATTAATTAACGACGGTCCGGTTACCATTGTGATGGATTCCGTTACAAAAGCTTAAATTCGCTAAAAATATATTTATATCCAACAATGAAAAAAACCTTAATTACCCTGGTTCTTCTTACGGGAGTAAACCTAGCCTTTGCACAGAAATCGTACACGGACGAGCAGAAAGCTTCTTATTACATCGGTCTCGATATTGCCCAAAACATGAAAAGACAGGGCTTCCCGGCAGATGCCGAACTTTTGGCGCAGGGAATCAAAGATGCTTTGGCAGACAAGCCGACCCTTTTCCCGAAAGAAGAAATGGGAACTTTCCTGCAAGGCTTTATGCAGAAGCAGAATGAGAAAAAGCAGGCGGAAGCCAAAGTAAAAGCGGAAGAAAATAAAAAGAAAGGTGATGATTTCCTGGCTAAAAACAAGCTGAACAAGAACATCAAAACTACGGCCAGCGGTCTGCAGTATGAAGTTCTGAAAGCAGGAGACGGCAAAGCAAAACCTACCGCTTCCAGTACGGCAAACGTATTATATACCGGAAAATTAATGGACGGAACCGTATTTGATTCTACCGATAAAAACGGCGGAAAACCAATTGAACTGAATCTTTCGGGAGTAATTCCCGGATGGACGGAAGGTATGCAGCTAATGAGCAAAGGAGCAAAATACAGATTCTATATTCCTGCTAACCTTGCTTATGGGGACAATGGCGCCGGAAATGTGATCCCGCCGGGAGCAACTCTTATTTTCGATATCGAACTTGTGGATTTCAAATAATAATCCTCAAACACCATAATCAAAAGCGCCCTTCAGATAAAATTGAAGGGCGCTTTTTTAAATAAACTTTTATAAAAAATTAATTAGCGGGCACACTGTTGAAATTCAGTGCTATCCTAAGGTTCATATCTGAACTTGTCTGATTTCTTAATTCATAAACCGTTCTTACGGTAACCCCTGTACTTTTTACCACACTATCAAGATATCCGATATTTTCAAGGTCCAGGTTAATGCTCGAAGCATCGGTAGAAATATTAGATCTTGAAGCCACCAGTTTTTCTCCGGTTCCGTTGGAAGAAATGTATACTTTAATCGATTTAAAGGCATTCAGGCTTCCTCCTGAAGGAGAAACAACAGATACTTTAGCATCTGAAATTCTTACGTCTTTAATTTTTGCATCATTGTTTCCACCGAACCAGGTCTGGATATTGGAAGCGGTTGCCGTGGAAGAAACTTCCTTATCAGCAGGAACGCCGGTAGAGACCAGCACATTTGCCGTGTAAGGAAATGTATTCTGAACCAGCGACTGTACCGTACCGCAGCTTACCAAAGCTGCCGAAGCCAATGCCGCTGTCAAAAATATATTTTTCATAATGATAAATTTTAAGTTTTGTTTGCAGAAATTATACCAAATTGAAAATTACTCCACACTTACGGTAAAACTTCCTTTTGTACTGCCGGATGCCATATTGCTTTTCCCGACGATCAGCCATACTTCTCCTTTTCCTTTCACGTCATAGGTAATTTCCCTTCCGAAAGGCCCGTCATAATCTCCGTTCGGCAGTTTAATCTGATTGAAGCGGATGTTGAAATCCTTAACGTCGGTTGAAATTTTCGCTTTAATATTCTGTTGGTTGAAGTTGGTGATTTTCAGGATAAACTCCTGGCCGTCTTTTGTAAATTCCTCTCCCAGCTTAAAAGGAAGCTGCGCGGCATCGGCAATCCGGATAATCTGTCCGTCTTTTTCGTTTCTCATTACGCCCTTGCTTAAAACCTCTTTTGTCTTAGGCGCATTGTTGATAATTGAATCCTTCATTTTTACGGCTGCCGAATCTGCTTTTTGTAAAGGGGATGCCTGTTCCGAAACCGCCATGGAATCCCTGTTCTGCGTTTCCGTGATTTTCGGTTCTTTTTTACAGGAGATTATCATCAGCGGAATGAGCAATAAGGACTTTTTCATAATATGTCTTTTTTTAATTAAACCTTCTGGCTTTTTGAATATACGGTGCAGCGAAAATTGTTCCAACCCGTATATTTGGATTTGTTGTGAATCGTTATTTTGATGGTAAAGTCAGGTAAAACAATACGCTGGAAAGAAGCGTTTCATTCTGCTGTAATTTTACATGTTCCGAATTTAAAATTTCAGTTTTTAAGAGGTGATCATTTTTCTCTTCTGCATATTTCAGCAGTTGTTTTTCACTGAAATTGATCTGCGTGCGGTGGTATTCCAAGACAAAGTCTTTCCGTTTCATATTTTCCGCGGTAATGATGCCGCCCCAATTGATGCCGCTGCAGATCAGGATCGTGCCGTAAACATACCAAACCATTGTATTGAAGAGAAAGGCATTTCTTTTCCTGAACTGTATTTTAATGAAAGTGAGGACCAGTCCGATTAATGAAAGGATCAGGAACGCATACACGCCGAGCCTTTTGTAGGTGAATCCGTAACTGATAATGTATTCCGAATTTTTGACCATGGCTGAGATGATGAGGACAGCATTCAGAAAAATCCAGACCTTCGCCAGTATTCTCATGAAACGGGCTTTAGGATCAAAATTAAATCCTGATTTAAAATAGAACATCATCACCAGAATCGACATTACAATAGACATGATCACGGCATTTACCTGCTCATGGGTTTCTTCCGAAAGCTGCACCGGAGTTTTCAACGACTCATAGAACTGTTCGTAATTGTAGGTCATGATGAAAAATACCAATAAGATATTTAAAGCAAATAAAGAGATCACACCACTCATTCTCTCAGCATCCAGATCCAGAAAAGAATAGGTCGGCTTCTGAACAACTGGCTGTTTAAAATCATTATCCAGCACACGGCTGCTTTTGTAGATAAACCGCTCTACCGCAAAGTTCCAGTAATTGAACGCAATAAAAAATCCCAAAACGATCATGGCCACAAGCTGCCAGAAATTGATATCCAGCTCCACGTTCGTAAACAGATTTGCAAAATGGCTACTGCCGGCTGCATAAATTCCGAAGAATACGGAGATCAGGATCATCGGAATAAGAACAAAAGCCAGCGTTTTCTGCCAGAGTCCGGGCATATTTCTTTTGGGAAGCCAGTCATCAAAATTCAAAATCCTGACAAATGAAGTAAAAAAATTGGTAACGAACACGGGCACCAGAAGCAGGACTTTCATCTTCCGGTTCCGCGACCGGTAGCTCAGCATCAGGAGGGAGGCAGCCACCGCCAGAAACGATGGAAAATCGCCATACCAGGCAAAAGCAACGCTTGAAAGAATGCTGGCCGCAAAAAGTAAAACAAAGGTTGGGGTTCGGTTCTTTTTCGGAGTTCTGATCAAAGTCAGGATGGCATAAACCCACCCGATAATTCCGAGATTGAGGCCGACACCCTGATCGTAGAACAGGATGACAAAAAGAATGGTGGTAAGAAATATATAATGATGTGTTTTCATAAGGTTGTTTTAAAATTAAAAGGTGCAGTTGATGACCGCAAGAAAATAGATGATGCTAATCGGAATATTCAGCAATACCAAAACAGCAGAATTTCCGTGAGGCTTATTGTCCTTGCTATTTGAAATAAAGGCAACGAATTCGTAAAAAAATACAATGACATTAATCACCGCTGCTGCAAGAACATAGTAGAATCCGATAGTCAGCAAGACTTCGCTTTTGGTAAGTAAAAAGATAATGAGAATCAGGGTTCCCATAGCAAAGGAAAGATAAAACGCCGTTTTTCCTTCCGGACTGAATTTTATATTTTCCATAGCTAATGCAGAACGGTTGAGTTTTTCTGTTGGATAAAGTCTTTCAGATGTTCGAAATTCTGCCAGAGCAGAGCTTCAAAATCCCAGTGGTAAAAAGGCCGCATGCTTTTCCCTTTTTTGTAGGCTTTGGCATAAATCCTGAAATATTCGGGTAAGATCAGGCTTCCCAGGACTATGGCGGCTAATAAATGGGCATTGAGTTTTCCGTTTCCCAACAACAGGAACTGCATTGCAACTTCGTCTTCGAAATGGGTTCCGCAACCGGTAATCAGGTGATGGACATCATGGTTTTCCATTTTCGGGATCATGCTGAAGCCATGTTTTTTGTAAAACTCTCCCAGCTTCCGTCCCAAAGAATCTTCCCGGAATTCCAGCAGCTGCTTTTCGGTAAACTGCCATTGCCTTTTCTTTTTCTTAAAATATTTCCGGTAAAGCTTTTGGGTTTTATCATACACAAAGAGCAGAAAATGAACGCGTAATTTTTTCATCGTTGATCGATTTGAAATAAGTTATCATTAATAGATTTGAAATTTTGTCAGGGGGAATACCCTCCAAAAGAAAACTTCTGGTGATACTCACTGTTTCAGTCATAATTTTCATTAAATGTCAATAAGGCATCCGTAGAGCAGTACGATCGGAATATTGATCAACAATACGGCTGCTGACTTCAGGCATATTATAAATTTTGATTGATATATAAACCCGCAAATCATCAGAGCAAGAAATACGAATGTATTCAGCAGGGCAAATAAGCATAAAACCAATCCGCTGTACACTACAAATTCAGTCATGAATCCCGAGTATAAGCTAAAAAACACAGTGGTTCCGGCAGAAAATGAAAACCAGAACACTGATTTTCCAATTTTTAAAATATGAGGTTCAGTCATTTTATCCCTGTATTAAAGTAAACACCGTAATTTCCGGACGGACCATAAACCGGATCTGGAAAGAATGTCCCAACGCACGGTTGATGTAAAGCATTCTGCCGTCTTCCAGATCGATTACTCCTGCTTTGTACTTCCGGTTTTTCACCGGCAGAAGCGGCGTAATAACTCCGGGGATCCGGCACTGCCCGCCATGGGTATGTCCGCTCAGAATCCATCCTTGGTAACCGTTCCAGACCGGTTTGTCGCAGGCATCGGGATTATGGCAAAGTACGATATTGGCTTTTGAAGAATCATAATTTCCCATTACTTCTTCAGGCATAAAATTCGGTGACCAGAGGTCTTCAAAGCCGATGAAATTCAATCCGTGGCTTTCCTGCTGTGTATTTCTTAGCATGGTAATTCCGGAATCTTTCGCAATTTCAGAGATTTTATCAGCCACACCGGTTTCTTTCCAGTCGGTTCCGTAGTCATGATTTCCCAGAACTCCGAAAGTCGCCAGGCTCCCCATAACAGCATGTTTCATGACCTTTTTGAGATCCTCACGCTCTTCCCCATTTCCGTGATTTACAAAATCGCCGGTGTATACTACAAAATCGGGTTTGTATTTTTTGGCTTTTTCAAAAGAATCAATCAGGAAATTCCAGTCGAAGCGCGTTCCGACGTGAAGATCGGAAATCTGCATCAGGATTTTCCCATCTAACTCCCCGGGTAAGTTTTTAACGGGCAGCTTTCTTTCCACAAATTCCAGCCAGAACGGTTCGACATGCCAGGAATACAGCATCGGAAATGCACCGATGGCTGAGATCTGCAACAGTTTTTTTAAAAATGTTTTCCGGTTCATTGCACTTCCTATTTAACATCCCGCAAAGGGGCTTCCAAAAATTCCGACGGCCAGCTCAATCCAGATCAGGGCCAATACCAGGAGAATCGCAAAGCAGATCATTAATTTGGAAACACGCGTTTTCCCTGATCTGATCACCAGATTGACAAAGAATGCTGTTCCGAAAAGCAACACTGCAGCAATGAGAAAGTCAAGGGATGACCAGTTCCACCCTTCTACAGATAGGTTCCCGAAAAATGCCGTCAGGATCAGCAAGGCCGGTACAGCGAAAATAATCTTTGTTTTTTGTTTGTCTAAAATCATAATTATCAAGTTTAATATTTAAAAGTACTTTGTATTTCAAAGTTTATAAGCAAAAAAAATATAACTGTTATCGGCCAATCAATTTTTCCAGAGCGTTCAGATGATCGGTAAATGCTTCCCTCCCGCTTTGGGTTACCCGGTAAGAGGTTTTCGGTTTTTTGCCAACGAATTCTTTTTTCACTTCAATATAGCCTGCCTTTTCCAAGGCATTGCTGTGGCTGGCCATATTACCATCGGTAATCTCCAATATGCTTTTCATTTCGGAAAAATCAACCCAGTCGTTCACCATCAGGACGGACATGATGCCCAGTCTGACACGGCTTTCAAATTCTTTATTGAGTTGATTTATATTTATCATTTTATTTGATTTTGTTGTCTGATATGCTCAAGCATAATGACTTTATTGTTGGCAAATTTCACGATCAACTGGTGATCCGTAAAACAAAAGCCGGTACTCGTTCCTATACCATACTGCCGAATGTTCTGTTTTTATCTTTCAGCTCCGGATATCCCATTTTTTTACTTCTGATAAGTCATAATAGTCCGCCCCATTTTCCGTTTTTGCATTAATTTCCATACAACAGAATTAAAATCTTTGCTTCGCTCTCCGGTCATGCTTAAAATCAGAATACAAATAAGCAGAAAATATATAACCGAAGCAATAAAAACCAATAAGAGAATACTTTTTAAAAACTATTTTTTCCTGTCTTTAAGTACAACCGAAAGATGCCGCAAATAACAGCCGCCAGGATTAAATTAAAAAAGCAGAACCCTCCATTTTATTTATATTTCTTATGCATAATCAATCCGTATACAATATGCAGCAGTCCAAAGCCAATGGTCCAGAAAAGCAGGCCCCAGCTCGGAAAAAACAAGGAAATCAACCCTAAAGCAATCTGGCAATATCCAAGATATTTTACATCCGTCAGCGTAT
>JAKOOG010000049.1 GCA_022701545.1 Weeksellaceae bacterium
CACTTTACTACAAATAATTGAACCGGATCACTATACACTGAAGCAACCTGAACCCCCTGATGAAAATTCTAAGTTTTGTTTTTATTCTGTTCCTTACCGTTTCCTGCAGCAAACAGCAGACACACCGGTACACCTTCTATTACTGGAAGACCAATCTGGCACTCGATACTACCGAAAAACAAGCTTTACAAAAAGCTTCTCTTCCTGATCTGTACACCCGGTTTTTTGATGTGGATAAAATGAACGGAAAATTTCAGCCGGTAGGGGTAATCACCCGGGATAAAAGCTTTATCACCGGCAAGCAGATCGTTCCGACGGTTTTTGTAACCAACCGGGCGTTACTGGACATTACCGATAAAGAAATCAGATTCCTTGCTGAAAGCATCCATGGTTTAATTCAAAAGAAAACTTCGGAATATCGCTTAAAAACCGGAAATGAAATTCAGATCGACTGTGACTGGACGGCCGGTACCCGTGATGACTATTTTAAATTTTTAAATGAATTAAGAAAGATTTCGGGAAAATCGGTGACCTGTACGCTCCGGCTGCATCAGGTGAAAGACAAAAACCAGATGGGTATTCCGCCTGTTGATAAAGTTTTCCTGATGTGCTACTCTACCTCTTCACCACTTGAAAATTCGGACAGGAATTCAATCCTGGATGTTAACACCCTGAAAAGTTATCTTTCGAAAATTGAAGACTATCCCATTAAGACCATCGAAGTAGCCCTGCCGATTTATTCCTGGGGTATTGTCACCAACCATCTGGGCAAGCACCGGCTGATCAATGCCCTATCCGGAAAAGACCTGGAAATCCCTTCTTTCAAGAAAATTTCCGACACAGAAGCCGAAGTCCTGAAAGACGGATTTTATTTTGGCCATTACCTGAATAAAGGATTCAGGATTAAAGTGGAAGAAATCTCGGATGGGCAGCTTCAGGACGTCATCGGTTTCCTGGAGAAAAAAATAAAGCCTTTCAATATCATTTATTATCAATTAGACCGTAAATTTGTTACAGGACAGCGGTTTGATTTTTAAATATAATATCTAAAACAGATTTTAGATGAATCACCAGCTGACCCTTCAGATGATCGATCAAATAATAAACTAAAAACACCATCATAAATGAAAAAGTACCTTCTTTCACTTGCGGTTCTTTCACTTTTTTATACCGAATCCCATGCCTGTGCCTGGTCGGATCCTGATTATGAGTATTTCAATCTTTTTACCCAGAGCATTATCCGGGATAAGTCGTACCTCCCGTTTCTGCACAGCTACTCCACCCGGTTCTATTCGGATTTCAAGCCATCGCAGATTCCGGATGACAACATCTACACCTGGAAAAAATTCTTCAATAACCAGCTGAATTACGCGGAGACGGATTATCTGGTGAATAAAATGAACATCAATGACCTGAATGCTCTTAAAAAAGGAACACCCTCCAATCCGTTACTGGTAAAGCTTGGCGCCGGATTCTATCCAAAATACCGTGAAGCAGTGGATTACCTTATCGAAGCTAAATATCTTGAGCCGTACATGAAGATCAATTATGTTGAAACACCCGACTCATTTTATTACAGGGAAAACGATAGCAGTAAAAATGCGACCAATCTCGATTACAGCAAAACCACGGCAGCCCTGGCATCCCTTTATAACGCAGCAAAGAATCCGGAAATCAGACAGCGGTACGGTTATCAGCTGGTGCGGTTCAACCATTACACAAGAAATTACGATGCCGCAGTCCAGGCTTTTAAAAAATATGTAGAACCCATCAGGTTAAGAGGATCTGCCTATTTTATGGCTTTGGACCAGCTGGCGGGTGCCCAGCGGGGCCTGGAAATGAAAAGCGATGCCAACTGGAATTTTTTCCAGGTTTTCATGAACAGCAGCAGCAGGAAGGAATCTGCTTTTGTATCGATGAAACTTTCGGATACGGCTTCCTTTAATAACATAATGAAAAGAGCCGGGACCAACGACGAAAAAAATATGGCCTATTTCCTGTTGGGCTATGAGGATTTCAACAACCCGATTCCGATTATGGAAAAGATGTTTGAGATCGACCCGGATTCGGAAATCTTAAAAGTAATGGCTGTACGGAGCATTAATGAACTGGAGCGAAGCTATCTTCCTATTTATTATTATAATGAAGGTAATGGAAACACTGCCTCCCAGGCTGCTGCCGCAGACAAAACTTCAGACCAGGCGAAAGCAGCAACGGCTGAACCGAAAAAAGAAGAACTCTCTTTCTGGCAGAAAATTGTACGGTTTTTCAAAAATCTTTTCAGCAGTAAAAAAGACAAAAATACCTCCGGGGACCAAGCGGACCAAAGTGATGATGAATTGCTGGACAACCCGAACCGGATTCCGGTCTTTACCAAAAATAATTACTGGTACGATGACAAAACAAAGGATTTTCTGGATGACCTCGAAAAATTCACCGATAAAGCCAAAGAAAAATCCAAGGATGAATACTGGCAGATTGCGGATGCTTACCTTAAATTTTTGAAGAAAGATTACAAAGCCAGCACCGGGATCTTAAATGATATTACCACCACCAACCCGGAATACCAGGAACAGATCAAAAGGATGAAAATCCTGAATGACATCGTTTCGCAGCCAAAAATCGATTCTGACTACGAGGACCACCTGATGAATGATTATTCCGAATATTTTACCGATCAGCCGGAAGTAAAAAAAGACAGTGCAGACAGTACCGATGATTATTACGGCGAAGTGCCTTCAACAAAGGATTTCCTAAAGGATGTCCTGGCCAACCGCTACTTCCTGCAGGGTGAAGACGGAAAATCTTTCCTGATGAATAATAAACTGTCTGATCTTCAGTATAACCCGAACTCGACCCTGGTAAAAAGCGTAGAAGACTTTTATAAGAAACCGGAGAAAACGAAATTTGAAGAACAGATCATTGCTAAAAACATTGATGATGTCGGGAATATTGATGCCTTTTTTGCAGTGATCTATGGTGACCGCGCCATGAGGGAGGCCGATTTTGAAAAGGCAAAAGCATATTATGCAAAAGCACAGGGCTTTAAGGGAATCCCTAGAGCGGAATGGAACTATGATACTAAAAAAGCAATGCCTACTCAGTACCCGGCTGGCGCATATAATGGATTTAATAATATTTCCGATTTTGTTTTCGGGCACAATGTCTGGGAAAGCTTCCAGAGTACCCCTGAGGAAAGCATGAAAAAAGACAATTACTCCGGGTTTACCTTTATTAAGCCTGTCATGAACAAACTGGAGCTGGCAGATGCGCTGCTACAACTTAAAAGAATAGGATCCGGAAAAGACACAAAGGCAGCGACTGCCAACCAGCTGATCGGAAACCTTTTGTACAATACATCGATCTTAGGATATTACCGGCAGCTTTTCGTGATGGATATTGATAACACAAACGGTGGGAAATATGATTTCTGGAGTACAGACCGGAAAAACCCCTATCAGTATTATTACAAAAACTTCCTGAACCGGAGCTATATCGAACCCGACAACTTTGATCTCGCCATCAGCTATTATAAAAAAGCATTTGATCTTTCCCCGGACAGGGAACAGAAAGCAAGGATCCTTTTCCAGATGGCCAGTGCAGAACAGGGCAAGTATTACCAGTATGAAGCAAAAAATCCTTCAACCGTCGATTATTCGGATCCGAAATACAGTGAGAAAAGCGATGCTTACCAAAAACAACTGGATCAGATCAGAAATCAGAAATACAGAACGTATTTTGCGATGCTGAAAACACAATATGCCAATACGGAAACTGCGAGGGAACTGACGGGAAGCTGTTCTTATTTCGGGTATTTTATGA
>JAKOOG010000085.1 GCA_022701545.1 Weeksellaceae bacterium
AAAATTGTTAATATATCAGATCCATATCTTTATCAGTTCATTATATTGTCAATTTTTTTTCTTTATGGGTTAGATAAAAATTTTAAACCGATTTATCACAGAAATATCTGCATTTCCTTTCCCATAGACAGAATTTGATTAAATTTACGTCAGTAATCCTTCTCATTTAGAGACCTAATTACCACCTGTATGAATAAAAAAAATGCCACCATCTATGATATTTCGAAAAAGCTCAACATCAGTGTGGCAACGGTTTCGAGAGCACTGAACGACCATCCGAGAATCAGCGTGGCAACGAAAGAGCTGGTGGCGAAGACGGCTAAGGAAATGAATTACAAACAAAACAACCTGGCGAAGGCTTTAAAAAGCGGTGAAACAAAAAACGTCGGGATCATTGTTCCTTTTGTGAATACCAATTTCTTTTCGTCGGTAATCCGGGGAATCGAGGAGGAACTTTCGCCTTTCGGCTATCACGTGATCATCTGCCAGAGCCATGAGGATGTGAATATTGAAAGAGGCCACCTGAATACCTTAATGAATGCCCAGGTCGACGGAATCTTCATGTCGGTTTCCAGGACAACCATTGATACGGAACATATCCGCAACATCCAGGATACCAGCAATACCCCGATTATTTTTTTCGACCGTAAAAAGGATATTCCCGGAATCAGTACGGTGACCATCGATGATTACCGCGGCGGCTATATTGCCACGGAACACCTGATCAAAGAAGGCTATAAAAACATCTGCCATTTTTCCGGAGACCTCAATCTTGAAATTTACCGGAACCGTCTGAACGGGTATAAGCAGGCCTTAATCGATCATGATTTCCAGGTAAAGGAAGAAAACATCATCCCGACAGGCAGTTCCATCGATGCGGGGGTGGAAGCCATCAAAAAACTTTGGGGCCGGAAATCGATTCCGGATGCGATCTTTTCAGCCAGTGATTTTGCGGCGTTAGGGGCGTGTCAGGAACTGAAAAAGAAAAAAATTAAAATTCCCCAGGAAGTAGCGGTTATCGGTTTTTCCAACGAGCCCTTTACACAGTTTATGGAACTGCCGATCAGTTCCGTCGATCAGACACCGGTGATGATGGGGAAAATGGCGGGCCAGGTATTTCTGGAAAATATAAAAGAAAACAGTTCAGGTATTTCCATTGAGAAGAAAGTTGTGCTTAAGCCCGAATTATGCATCAGAAAATCCTCCAAGCGAAGATAGATTGTTCCGGCTTTATCCTTTTATTGCCATTATTTTTATCATTAGCGGCCACAATCTGGCCTGATCGTAGTGATTTAAAATATTTGTTGGTTATCCCAATAGGGCTCTTTACTTCCAAGAATATTAAACAACAATATCTTTATGATATGATCTAAAATATCTATTTTAAACGAGTCTCTCTGAAAAATTTTAGTGGAGATTATAAAACATCAGGAAATCATATTCCCGGAAATGATTAATAAAATCAATAATTGTTTTCAGCAGTACATACTATCAATCTAGAATGCTATTTTTGTGCTTATATATATTCCAACTTTAATACCAACGAATCGAAATTTTCAATTCCAGATAATTTTAAAATAGATGAATAAAGATGCTTTAGATCTTTGCAGCAAAGAACCCATTCATATTCCAGGATTTATTCAGGCTCATGGTTTTCTTGTAATTATTAATCCGGAGCTTACTATAATTTACTGCAGCGATAATTTATATCGTGTTAACGATCATTTGCCTCAGGAATTAGGTGGCATGCCTGTTTCTTCACTCAATATACTTTTTGGAAAAAGCGAAGATGACAATTTTATAAATGATTTTATTAAATTATCATGGCAAGGCAGGGTTTTTAAACCGCTCAATCCTTATGTGGTAGTTATTAACGGTCAACACTACAATATGATTATCTCTTTATCTGGAGAAAATTATATTTTGGATTTTGAACCTGAGTCATCCGACCTGTATTCTGATCCTCAAAACCTGGTGGGGGCAAGCCTGTCGCAGATGCTTGCAGATAAAAATATCAACGATATTTTGGCAAATACCGTGAAACAGATCAAAAATATAATCGGGTACGACCGGGTTATGATTTATAAATTCCATGAAGACGGGCATGGCGAAGTGGTTGCCGAAGAAAAAGACGAAACGCTGGATACATGGCTCGGCCTGCATTATCCTGCATCGGATATTCCTCAACAGGCGCGGGAGCTGTACATCAAAAATCTTATTCGGTTGATTGCAGATGTCAATCAGACGCCCGTCATGATTTCGGGGATAGAAAATACACCTGCTGATCTTACCAACAGTACCGTAAGAGCAGTATCTCCAATCCATATCCGTTATTTGAAAAATATGGGTGTAAGCTCCAGCTTCAGTGTATCGATTGTTGTTGATGATCAATTATGGGGCCTTATCGCATGCCATAATTATACACCGAGGTTCATCAATTACAGGCAACGGGAGACGGCTAAGCTGATCGGGCAGGTTCTGAGTTCCTGTGTAGGGCTTAGAAGCCAGGAAAAAATACAGAAGGAAAATATGGAACTGCAGGCAGCTGTAGTCGAAGTAACCCGGAATCTTCTTAACAATTCAAAAATAGAAAGTTTTGTAAAAGACAGCGGTGATGTTATCCTTTCCTGTTATAAAGCTTCAGGCATCGCCCTTCTTTTCGAAGGTAAAGTGTACCGGCACGGCAATGTTCCCGATGATGAAAAAATAATGACAATCGGGGCATTCCTTGAAGATAGCCCGCAGGGTATTATTGTTTCGGCAGACTGCAAATCAGACTTTCCCGGTCTTGATATGTGCAGCAGCAATTACGCCGGTATTCTGGCGTGCCATCTTACCGCCGGTCTTAAAGACTGCCTGATTCTTTTCAGGACAGAAATAGCACTTACCGTAAGATGGGCCGGCGACCCTACAAAAATTGTCCGTTACGATGAAAACGGTCAGCCTTTTATATCGCCGAGAAACTCTTTTGAGCAGTGGTCTCAGGAAGTTCAGGGCAGATCGGAATACTGGTCGGAAAACGAAAAAAATACCTTACTGGAAATCAGGGATGAAATCAACTTTGCTATCGGAAGAAAAATTTCAGAATTGAGGGTACTTAATGAGAAGCTCAGAGATGCCTATGCAGAATTGGATACCTTCGCCTATACCGTTTCTCATGATTTAAAGACGCCGCTTACTGCCATTAAAGCCTTTGCCGAACTTATCGGCAGAAAGACATCCGAAGAGGACATCCGTAAAATGTCCGGTAAAATCGTAGACAATTCTGAGCGACTTCACCAGATGATCACGACGGTTCTGGAATATTCCAAAGTGGGCCAGCAGTACATCAGGAAGCAGGTAATCGATATGACATCGCTTATCGATGAAATCAGAGGTCAGCTTTTGGTTAACCCGATTAATGACAAACTCCAGATGAATGTTTTTTCGACACCGGATATTGAAGGAGATCCTATTCTTATTTTCCAGGTTTTTCTTAATGTGATTGAAAACGCAGCTAAATATTCCCATCTCATGGAAGTTCCTAAAGTATCGGTAAAAGGTTATGCTGAAAACAGTGAAATTGTCTATGAAATCACGGACAATGGCATCGGAATGAGCAATGAGCAACAGTCGAAGATTTTTGGACTCTTCAGCCGTGCAAACAACGTTTCGGAATTTGAAGGAAGCGGAGTAGGACTGGCTACGGTAAAGAAAATCATGACCAGGCACGAAGCGACCATCGAGGTAAAAAGCAGCGAGGGAGAAGGAAGCAATTTCATCTTAAAATTTCCTCTGGAATAGCTTTAAAATTTAATTATTTAATATTTTAAATAAAGGGTAATTTTTAAGATCTTTACTTATTAGAGTACCTTAAAAATGCAGTCTCTGTTCTTATCCTGTTTAAATAAAATTAAAGAAACCATACATTTTACTGGCCGGTTACTTAATTAGAAATTAGTTAAGTAATCGGCCAGACTTATGTTCGTATAAGATCAACTACAAATGACTATTTATTATTATCGTTGCTGTAA
>JAKOOG010000114.1 GCA_022701545.1 Weeksellaceae bacterium
GAAAACAACACAAATTTATTTAGATCTCCTTTTTTTGACCATCTCAATACTTGGAAAGTGTATATAATTTTGTCTCAAAAATAGTTGCAAGTTCATCTTTTTTTGTATCACTATTTCAGGACGGGACAATATGAATTGATAAAAAATTCTTTTACGGTTTTAGCTCATTTTTTAATTGTTCGATATAAAAAGAGGCAGTCATGCCCGTTTCCTTTTTAAAAACTACGGAAAAAACTTCCCTGGAAGAAAATCCACAGACTTCGGCAAGATAGCTGATTTTGTATTCCCTGTATTTTGGGTCATGGTAAAGCAGGCTCATTAAATAGCTGATCCGCAATCCGTTGACATACCGGCTGAAAGACTTTCCTTTATACGACTTTAATATTTCGGCAAGATAACGGTTATTGGTACTGCAGTACCCTGCAAGATAGGATAAGGTAATTTCTGCTTTAAGAAACTCCTGTGAACTTTCAAATTTTTCAAGACTTTCTATGACTGACTGTACAGTAGAAAGTGCAATTTCTGAAGTTTTGTTTTTGCTGATCTCTTCACCTTCTATATGTTCAGCGTTGATGGCAGTAGATCCCGCTAAACCCTGGTTCGCCTTTAAATGATGAATGGCAGACTCATAATTCCTTTTCATTTTCAATGTATTTCTCCGCCAAAGCACCAAAAGAATAATAGTAACAGCTATTAGTGATATAACACTCAGCCACAGTGTCATATTAAAAATATCTGTAAATTCCTTCTTTTCCTGTTTACTGATTCTGTTCACCGAGGTATCAATGCCGGATTTTTGTGCAGCATTAAGGCTGTCAGTCAGCTGAACATACAATTTGAGATAATGCATTTGTTTCGGAGGGCTCTTTTCATAAGCATCTTTCAAAACTGCCAAAGCCTGCTGACGTTCCGTGGGTGCATTGGAACGACGTTCCAGTTGTAATACTTTTTCAGCATAAGCAATGGCTTTTGGCTGGTTTCCTTTTTTCTGGTAAAACCGGGCCACGGAATTATAGATCTGAAGTTTATTGATTTTAAAAGCCGTGGTGTTTTCATATTGTAATACTTTCAGAAAATATTCTTCAGCCAGATCCATTTTTGGAGGAACGGCATTAAATGTATAGTAGCTGCCGATATTCATATAAATGGAAATCAGTTGATTATCCTTTCTTTCTGCTGTTACGTCAGGAGAATTGTTTTTAACGCTTAAAATCTCCTGTAGTGACTGCTGGAGGTAATGATTAATGGAATCAGACGGTTTTTTTTTCAGTTCCTGATAAGCGGCAATGCTCTGAAAAATCAGAGATAGATGATAATGGCTCATATCTGCTTTTGGAATTTTTTTAGCATAAAAAATTGCTTTTTTAGCTTCATTCAGACTTTCAGTATGCAGGCCTAATGACATGTCGATGTAGCTTCTGTATTCCTGTATTTGAGTAAGCCGTTCAAAATTCATCAGGTCCAGGGCATGTTTTTCTGCTATAAGACCCCATTGATCCGCTTTTTTAAAGTCATTCATCACGATAGCATCTTTCATGAGCATGACCGATATTTTCAACTGGGCATTCCGGTATCCTATTTTCTCGGCATGCGGATAAGCTTTCGCTAATATTGAGTAGCGTTTAGCAGTGCTTATATCAGGGTGGGAAAATTCGGAAGCGCTATCAATTTCCTGGTCAACGGTCTTTTGTGAAATCTGACCAGACAGGAAAGTAAATGCCACAATACCAAAAATCATTAGTGCTTTTCGCTGCACGCAGCCAGAGAGTGAATGACTTTTTCTTTGTTTACGATAATAGGGGAACACCGGAAAGACCGGGAGAAAACAGGATGTTAAAAAATTACCGTCAAGTAAATTGATGCCAACACGAAAAAAATAAGATAACATTTTCATCATTTTTTATAAATAATAGAAACAATTTCGTGAAATTCTTACATGCAAATTACTGTTTCACGATTAAATCGTATCAAAATTAAATATAAAACGGGTTAGATAAATTATAAATTAAAAATTTTAATAATTATGTGTTAATGGGTGGAAAAAATAAGGATACAAATATTTCTCCCTGGTATAAAATATTGAAATAAAGCCAATTAAAACCCTGTCGGCGATTGTGAAGATGATTTTTAGGCTGTGCTGAACTTTCTAATATGTAAGCTATTACTATTAAAATGACTGATTAACAGAGTGGGATTGTGTATGTATTTACGTAAAAACTCACATATATTCTTTCTTTCTCAAAATCCCTTTCTATAATATTGTGGTGAATTGAATACAGAGTTGAGATACGTATCAGCCCTATAAATTAAAAAGATCATGAACTATTAATCTAAGAGCAGACTGTTCATCTATAGCAGTGCAATAGAGTCGGACTGCTCATGGCTTCCCAGGTTGGTTTCAGTATCTACCGAAATTGAGCCTCTGATCAAATGTTATCATTTAATAAATGAGACAACATCCCCAAAATTATAAACTTGAATACGATGAAGATCACTCTAGTTTTAGAAGAAGAACTGTTTTTAAAGAGAACCGCTTATACACTGGCGGGCGTTTTTTTGCTTGTAGCGTTGTCTGATTTTGCATTTAGCAGAGATAGTTTTTTTTACATTCCTACACTGGCTCTTTTAGCTAGTACCCTGTATATGATCTATCTGATCCGTCATCATAAAGAAAGAGTACAGCAGTTTTTGCTGATATCGATACTGGTGCTTACTGTATATTTTTCTTTCATGTGTCATTACTTTTACCTTGATCTGATGTTCATTCCTATATTCTGTCTGCTTTTTTTCTATGCCGGAATCTTTTTTAGGCATGGCTTGAAATTCATGGTATATGTTTTTATAGTACTGAACATTCTACTGCTCATGTTCCTGTACAGGGAAAGAAAATCGTATATCTCGGCAGATCACTGCGGAGCGCTTTATATAATGGCTCTAAGGATTATTGGAGGGTTTGCAATCCTTATTCTTTTTTACTTTTCTTCAAAATTTCTCATTGAGCAACGTAGAAAAGCAGAGAACAAAGATTCCGAAAAACAATTTGCTGATAGTCAGCCGGATAAAAAGATAGACAAAGTATTTGAAGCCATCAGCCGCAGGGATAAATCATTTATGCAGGTCTTTATGGATGTTTATCCTGATTTTTTGAATCACATAGATCGGAATCATATTCGTTTAAGCCAGACCGAGCTGGAAATTTGCGGCTTGATAAAATTAGGACTTACCACTAAAGAGATTGCCATAGCAACAAATTCTACCTATAAAGCTATTGAATCTGCCAAATACCGTATCCGCAAGAAGATGAATCTGGATTCCGGGACAAACATGATGTTATTTTTAAACAGCATATAATTGAGATCGACCATATTGTGAATCGTACAGCGTGCCTCTGCTTATCAATGATCAAAGGCACGCCTGATGAAGCCTGTCCGATAACAGATGGTATCCTGAAATTTTCCTGATCATAATACCAAGCGAATACCATACTTAATGATGGTTCATCCTATCCACAGGCAGATAAAGATGCTCAAATGCTAAAATTTGCTTAATCCCTGCATTTAAAGGACATTTGAGGGGATACGTGAGTGTTTATGAGGGTGTGGTTTCTAGGGTTAAGTGCTTCGTAGAATCTAATTTTGCCGCATTGACATTGATAAGACGACAGTACTTAAAATAAGGGTTTCCCATAATAATACTTGAGTTCAGAAATGAAAGCACAGCTCTTGACACAATTAAAACCTAAGTTCCGGCATGCGGAAAGGCTGACAGTTATATTCTGTCTGCTTATTTCTGTTATGGGGTATTCTCAATCAGGATTATACAATGACTGGCAGGTTTCAGTGAAGGACAGTGCATTCGTCTGGACTGCCCAAGACCAGCAGGGTGAGGAAAATACGGTCCGGTATGTATGGCAAAATGATAATTCTCCTCACGCGGTTAAGGCGGATGTATATATCATTGGAGATACGGAAGTTACCGGGCTCTCAGATACAGACGGTTATACCATTAATAAGGAGCAGAACCATTTAAAGATAAAAGGCAACCGTTATGCAGTAGCGAAAAGAAAAGCCCCTGAACAAGTTATAAGAAAGCCTGTAAAAAATACAGACTTTGTTGAAAACATTGATCTTCCTAAGCCTTTATCTCATTTTTCTGTAGACAGAAACAATACCATTGGCGTCGCAGCAAATAACATCCCGGTTTCAAAATTTTTTACCAGACAAGAACACAAAACATCATATTTGCACGCAGTACCGGATCAGAAGCCTGCATTAAACTTCGGCTACGATTCAAAGACAGTCGCAGGGATTCTGATTCTGCTGTATTGCCGCCCGCCCCCTTCGCAGACGTTGTTATGGTGCTTACAAAACAGAGCACAGAAAATTTTTTAAACCCATCATCGGTCCACATGTTCTGATGGTTATAACAACAATATCATACAATGAAAAAATATATACTGTCATTAGTTTTATGTTCAGGCCTTGCTGCGTTTTCTTATGCCCAGGTCGGAATAAATACAACTTCTCCTGAATCCACACTGGATATCCGGGGGAAAAACCATCTCGGAGCCGTAACCTCTACGGACGGAATCCTGGTACCCAGGGTAAATGATCTTACCACAAACGGATCGGTAAACGGTCAGCTGGTTTATCTGATAGCGGATGCCGGAAGCTTTACCAAAGGCTTTTATTACTGGAATGGAAGCGCCTGGACCGGATTTTCCGGAGGAGCATCGGCAGGTGATACTACCAACGATGCCTGGGTGAATGATCCCACCAATGCGCTGGTAAAGCTTGGAACCAAGGCAGATGGTTCAGCAAGAGCAGCCGGAACCGATTTTATAGCCAAGGATGACGGCACCTTCGGGATCGGAACGGCTTCACCTGACGGGACTGCGATTCTGGATGTCACCTCTTCTAATAAGGGCGTTTTATTACCAAGAGTAGCTCTTACGAGCGCTACGGATAAAGTAACGATCTCCAATCCAGCAACTGGGCTTCTGGTATACAATACCGGAACTTCAACTCTGACATATGTCGGATATGTATTTTGGAATGGTTCCGAATGGAGAACGTTTAACAACTCTTCTACGGGGTCAGGGAGCATAGGTTCTATCAACTGTAGTGCTGTATCTCTTTCGCCCGCTACTTATACTGCCTCTATACCATATAGCGGAACATTATCTGTGCCTTATACCGGAGGAAACGGAGGGATGTATTCGGCACAAACCGTAGGTCCTGTAAATGGTCTTACTGCTACGCTTTCATCAGGAAACTTTGCTAATGGCTCCGGAACGCTTAGCTACTCGGTTACAGGATCACCTACGGTATCCAGCCCTACAACAACAACCTTTAACCTTAATATTGGCGGGCAGACATGTACTGCTACAGTGGGACAGGGAAGAACACTGGCCATTGGCGAGGCGATCACCGCCATTTACTCTGTACCTGTTGCTACAGCTACTGTACAGAAATGGAGACTTGGAGGTTATGTGGCTGCAAACAATCTTACTCCATTACCGGTAATTGATGGTCTTCAAATCGATGTTTTAGGTTCGGATACAACGTATTACTGGCCGATCATAGAGAATATAAGCTCTTCCGCGCAGTTGATAAGTTATCAGACTTTTGCCACCCAGTCAAATGAAAATAGAACCAACCTGAATCAAAATTTAACTTCGTTTCCTTCTTCTTCTGCAGCTGCCACCACCGCAATTAATAATGGTTGGGGCTCTGGCGGGGGTAATGCTTACGGTTGGTGGTCAGTAGATTATAATCAACAGGTATATTGGCTAAACAGTGCTGCTGAGGTTGAAACGACTAATATTCAGGTTCAGATAGATGCTAATACTTACCGGTGGTACGAATTCAAGTGGTGGTGTATGGAAGTTGGGAGTAATAAGAAAATATTCTTATCTGTAAAAAGAGTGGCTTAGAAGGGGGCCCTTCTGCACGTCAGAATATTAAAAGGCGGGTCAGATCACTTTTCCTTAAGAAGACTGCAAGGTTTTCATGAAATAGTTTACAGCAAACAAAACACAGATGAAAAGCCTGTTAATGAAAGGCTTATCAATAAGCCTTTCAGATAACAGGTAAACTGCGCAAGCACTTCAACTAATTGTGTTGATGATCTGAAATTAAAAGTAGTCTGATAAAGACCACACTTTATAAACACAAAATGAGTAAAAAGATAAATAAACACAACAACAAAAAAATGAAAACAGCAAAAAAAGAAATTAAATTATTATTAATGATTGCAGCCATCACATTATCAGGATTAGCCAGCGGGCAGGTGGGTATCAATACCCAAGCACCCGAAGCGACCCTGGATGTCAGAGGAAAAAACGATACCGGATCACACAGCATTTCGGTACCGGGAGCAGTGGCTGCAAAAGATGGAATTTTAGTGCCAAGGGTGAGCGACCTGGCCGCCAATGGTTCCGTAAACGGCCAGCTGGTGTACTTGGTGGCGGATGCCGGGAGCTTTACCAAAGGGTTTTACTACTGGAACGGGAGCGCGTGGACAGGTTTTTCCGGGGGAAGCGTAATGGCCAGTTCTCCTTTTTATCTTACTGACGGCTCTACGGACGCCGGAGCAAACAAAACAGCCGCTATTGGAAGAACCGGGGCCATAGGAATAGGTACAGTTAATCCGGATAGTTCTGCCTTACTGGAAATTAAAGCTACTGATAAAGGGATACTTTTACCAAGAGTAGCATTAACAAGTGCTACAGACCAATCCACTATTTCCTCTCCTGCCACAGGACTTATGGTTTATAATACCGGTATGGCCAATATGAAGTATGTAGGCTATGTATTTTGGAACGGTTCTGAGTGGAGAACATTTAACAATTCTTCTACTTCTGTAGGAACATTGGAATCTATTATCTGCAGCTCTATATCGCTCTCTCCAGGAACATATACGGTAGGTATACCATACACTGGTACGCTTTCTGTGCCATACACCGGAGGCAACGGTGGAACATATACTGCACAAACAATTACTTCTACTGGAGTAACAGGTCTTACCGCCACACTTTCTGCCGGAAGTTTTGCGGTGGGATCTGGTACATTGCAATATTCCGTATCAGGAACGCCTTCTGCTTCAAGTCCAAATTTAGCAACATTTGCTCTGAACATAGGTGGGAAAACCTGTAATGTATCTGTGGGAGCTGGAAGTAAACTGACTGTGGGGCAAGCTTGGGGAATTGCGGTTATAGTGCCGGGCTATTTTATGAATAATTATCTTGACAATGGTTCCGGTGCCCCGAAATCTACAGCAGGTGGAGCAACTAAAACCAGAATGTCTAGTAATGGAAACGGAAATACATCCACAAATACATTTACAACGGTAACTCTGGGAGAGTTTCTTGCTTCACAGGGAAAAGATCCCAATGCTATATTACCAATTGTAAATGGTTTACGTATGGATTTTAAACAAAATGGAACAGGTACCGTATCTCCGATATTTTATAATGTTACAAATGCAACAGTTACTGTTTCACATGCATCTGTGAGTACTTATAATAGCCAATGGGCAGCGGTATTTACCAATATAAATGCCGGTGCATATTCCTACTATGTAGATGGTGACGACAATTTTGCTGCGGATAATAGTTCTGATGAATTTGACATAACAAATCTCACCTTTCCGCTTACCGGAGAATGGTATCAGATTACCTGGCATGGATACCGAGATAAGTCTGCTGTGGATGCTACTTCAAAACAATATTTTTATTGCCAGGTTATGAGAATTAACTAGAATTTATTTGATTTAGCTTTTTATACTTATGAAGAAATCCGTTAAATGTATTTGCCTTTCAATAGATTAGAATGGAGGAAGTTGCACAAACAATGGAACCTAATCTGTTTACTGTTTGGTTATCAATAATTCTACCGTTAAAATATTGTCCGATATATCGGAGAATTTAGGGGGTAATAATAATAGTGGATCTGTTTCTTCTTCGTTAGTCCTATATTATTTCTTAGTGACTACCCAGCGGCTAAACTGAAATAGTAATACTGAAAACGTAAGTATAGTAGTCTAGCAAAGACTACACTTTTTAAACACAAAATGAGTAAGACGATAAATAAACACAACAAAAAAGTGAAAACGGCAAAAAAAGAAAATAAATTATTATTAGTGATGGCAGCCATCACATTTTCAGGATTAGCCAGCGGGCAGGTGGGAGTCAATACCAAAGCGCCTGAAGCTACCCTTGATGTCAGAGGAAAAAATGATACCGGAGCAAATAGCACCTCGGTACCGGGAGCAGTGGCGGCAAAAGATGGGATTTTAGTGCCCCGGGTGAGCGACCTGGCCGCCAATGGTTCCGTAAACGGCCAGCTGGTATACCTGGTGGCGGATGCCGGGAGCTTTATCAAAGGGTTTTACTACTGGAATGGGAGCGCTTGGACTGCGGTAGGTGCAGATACCACCAACGATGCCTGGGTAAATGATGCTACCAATACGCTTGTAAAGCTTGGAGCCAAAGCAGATGGTTCGGCAAGGACAGCGGGAACTGATTTTGTAGCCAAAGATAACGGCAATGTAGGGGTAGGTAATACGGGTCCACTTACCAGGCTGGATACACGTACCAATCCGGGCAATAGTTCTCCGGGAGAGGGCAGTATTGGAGTGGGAGAGACTACTGCTGATGCTTCTGCTGCAGGAGCAGGGGGACTTCGGTACAGCACATCATCAGGAGGGCAGCTGCAATACAGCAATGGGATAGTCTGGAATACCCTGACCTCTACCGCACAGAAATGTACGGTAGTGGCCAAAAAATCTTCCTCGCAGAACTTGCCCGATCAAACCACAACCAATGTATCGGATTGGTCTGAAATTGCTGACGTAAATAATAACTTCGATCCTGTTACTGGCATTTTTACGGCGCCAAGGACGGGAAATTATTCCGTTTCATTTAGCTATACCTTATCCCAGGCGAGCGTCAATGCAAGTTCTTTTATCGAAGCACAAATTATAAAAACGAGTGGAAGCACGACCACCTATCTGAAATCTACGAATGGGATTCCTGTAGCAGGTACTTCATATTTCGGATCTACGATTTCCTTTGTGGTCAATATGCAGGCTAATGATAGCATCAGGCCTGCCATATACCAGTATACGGGGTCCAGCAAAAGTTTAAGAGTAGGTTCCGGGAACGATGATGGATTTGTTAATATTTCTATCGTGGAATTATAGACGTAGATCAGAAGGTTAACAAACTATTAGAGTAATAATCTGGTCTGTACTACTCTCAATAAATAAAGAATATCTGATAATTTTTCTGTATGGCCAAAGATAAAGTGATTATGTAAATACAACAGTTCCATTATAAAAAGTGGAATAAATGTATCTGGTATGCCTGGAGAGACAGAGCTAAACATTCTGTCTTTATGAACTAGTAATTGAAAGTGTAGATTTATATATAGTGCTGTTTAGACTTCTATTAGCAAATAAGCATAAAACAGTAAGAAATGAAAACAGCAAAGAATGACAAGTCAGGTAATGTCCTGAAAAATTTATAGAGATTTAATTCATAAACAATACAATTATGCCTATACTGCACAAAATAAAAGCATACTTATATGACAATATGCTTACCAAAGATAATCCTAACGATTATATCGCCCGGGTCATCAGCGAGCGGTCACTCAACGTGAAGCAGATCTGTGAGGCGGCTGTTACCCGCGGTGGGGCAGACGTGTCTGCCCCGGCCATGGAGCACGCTGTGGAACTCTTCCTGAAAGAGATGGCCTACCAGCTGTGCGACGGATATTCCGTAAATACAGGCTACTTCACCGCAGGCACCAACATCCGCGGGGTGTTCGACACTGCTTCGGAGGCCTATAACCCGGAGAAGCACAGCATTTTTTTCCAGTTCAGCCAGGGCCAGAAGCTCAGAAGCGAAATTCCCAACATTGAGGTCAGTATCCTGGGAATAGCAGATTATACTTCTGCTATCCTGCAGGTAACGGATGTGAAAACCGGCTCCATTAACGACCTGCTGACGCCGGGCAGGAACCTTAGGATCGCCGGCAATAAGATTAAGCTAGCTGGCGACCATCCGGACAACGGGATCTTTTTTGTGGATACAGTCACCCAGTCCCGGGTTCAGGTGGAAGCCAGCGAAATCGTTACCAATAATCCCTCAGAGCTCATCATCATTATACCGGCTCTGCCGGCCGGAAGCTACCGCCTGGAAATTGTAACCCAGTTTACCTACGGGAATCTGCTGCTTAAAGAGCCGAGAACGGGAGAACTGGATAAGGTGCTGACCGTGCAGTAATTATTTAAGATGATCTTAGATGAGCATCTGCGGGGGCCTAAGGCGCTACCATCGATAGCCGCAGACGGGCATCAACGGCATGAAGAGACGGGCATCAATGATAATGGTAAATCACATAGGGCAGGCCTGGTAGCGCTGCCACTGCAAATGCAGGATAAGGTTGCAGAGTGGCTTCATAACGCACCGCTTATCATTCCTGTAAATTCAACTTAAAAAAACACAAATACTGCTTTATGAAATTGGAAAAAATGATCAGTGCCGTCAGGAAAAACACCATCATGCAGCTGGTGAGAAAGTCTTTGGGACATTCACCTCAGCTAAGATCCGTACGCCTCAAAGCAGTGTATATTTATGCTGAATATTCCGTTCAGGCAGATGCGGAATTTCTTATGGTTGAAAGCAGCGTTGCCGAACCGATGATCCGCGTACATGGCATTTCCTGCGAATATTTTTGTCCGCTGTCCCTTTTGATTGAACTCACGGAACTTTACCAGGGCCGCAGCCGCCGAAAAACAGATGAAGCACTTGCGATTGAAATATGCGATCATCTGGACCCGTATAACCCGGATGATTCCCTGAACGGGCAGAGACCATAACCACCAAACCAATGTCCGGATATTGACAGATCCCGGAAGCCTGAGAGACAGGCAGGCATATTACCTGGATTCCCTATGCCCGGTTGGAAGGATCTTAGTAAAACCTTGTAAAATAATGATAGATTTAATAGTACATAAAACGATTGAGTTTTCTCTTTATACCTTGGCAAAATATGTGGTGTTCACTTTGCCGGTATTCGTCCTGTTCTACAGGGCCGGAAGAGAATATTTTAAAGCCTGTAAAATACAGGACCGCCAGGCAAAGACCAAAGATTTTATACGGGAGATCGGGAATTCTTCGCTGTCGTCCGTTGTCATGACTGGGATTTTCGTGCTGGTGGTTTATACGCCGCTGCATAACCATACCCGGTTCCGGACAGAACATTTCAGTCTTCTACAAACCATTGTAACGGTGTTGATTGCGCTGGTGATCCATGACACGTATTTTTACTGGATGCACAGGCTGCTGCACCATCCGCGGATCTTCCGGCATATACATCTTACGCACCACAGGTCTGTGAATCCTTCGCCGTTTGCTTCGTATTCGTTTCATGCCCTGGAAGCCGTGGCAGAAGCACTCGTGATCCCGGTTGTGCTGATGGTGCTACCCATGGATCTTCTTACCATCTGGATGTTTCTTTCGGCAAGCCTGTGCATCAATGTGTACGGACATCTGGGGTATGAGGTAATGCCGTTATGGTTCAGGAAAACCTGGATGTTTGAGATCCTCAATACCTCTACGCACCATAATCTGCATCATTCCCATTTTAAAGGGAATTACGGGCTGTATTTCCGGTTTTGGGACCGGGTGATGGGAACTGAAAACCCCGGGTATGGACGGGCCTATGACCGGGTAAATGAAAGAAGGAAGGCGGGAAGGTATATGGGGCAGGGCAAAAGTCAGAAGCCGGAAGTCCTTTGATTTTATATTGATCACACATAATTTATAAAAAATGATAAAAAAATGAAAAAGTTATCTCTTTTTTTAATGGTGCTCCTGGGAATATGCTATTCCTATGCACAGATTAACGTGAATGAAAGTTTTGAAAGCGGCAGCGGAAACAGCTATCCTGCCGGATGGTATGCCTCCTCCTCAGGCGTTCAGATCATTACAGAAAACCCCTGCTCAGGCAATAACGCAATAGCGGGGCTTCTGGGGGGATCATTTTCCGGTAGCTACAACATCATCTATTCTTCCTGGCAATCCAGCGGGCAGGCCTTATCTTTATCCCTGCAGTACAATACGCTGGTCCTGGATACAGGGTATACGGTAGCAGGCAACATCCGGGCAGAGTATTCCATCAATGGAGGCACTTCCTGGAACCTGATAACGTCGGCTGTGCTTTCGGACCCCGTCCCAAACTGCTATACGCTTTCCGGGACCATCCCATCCGGGGCAGTACCTGTTGATTCCGATTTCCGGCTCAGGATAACGGGAGAAATCAATGGGTCCAATGCCGGATTTCGTCTGAATATGGATGATGTACAGCTTACACAGGCGGCCAGTTGCTATTATCCTTCAGCGGTTACCGCCACCAACATTACCAGCAATAATGCATTAATTACCTGGACGGCACCTTCAGCAGCACCGGCCGGCGGATACGAACTGTATTATAGCACCTCCGCAACCGTGCCGCTGAGTTCTGCAGTGCCGTCTTTTTCCGGTATAGCAGGGACCTCCCAGAATCTGGCTTCGTCACTCAGTCCCAATACCAATTACTATGTATGGGTAAGGTCTGTATGCGGTACTGCGGATAGAAGTGCATGGTCGCAGCCAGGAAGTTTCAAGACGGATTGCAGCGCAGTTTCTACCCTGTCTGAAAATTTTGATACCTATTCTACAGGAACCCTTGTTCCGGATTGCTGGATGAGGATCATCAGCGGGAACGGGAATCAGTCCATATCCTCCTCCTCACCGGCCTCCGGTACCAGGAATATGTATCAGTACAGCACGGGTGCTGCCAACCAGACGGTGGTGGTGCTTCCTACGCTGAGTAACATTAATGCGGGAACAAACTGGCTGAAGTTTAAAGCCAGGGTTTCCAGCGGAACCGGTGCTTTGGATGTGGGATATATAACCGATACGGGGAATGTTTCAACCTTTGTCCCACTGCAGAAAGTTACCGTAACCAATACTGCTTATGATGCTTCGTCCATAAAAACGGTATCCGTTCCTTCGTCCGTCCCTTCAGGGGCAAGGTTGGCGGTGCGCAATAATGGGGTAGACGGTCCCTCGGTAGGCGTTTACTGGGATGATGTAGTGTGGGAAACCATGCCTTCCTGCCAGTTTCCGGTGAATATTATCTTCAGTAATATCACGACTTCTTCCGTGACCGTTTCCTGGACAGCACCGCTTACGGTTCCGGCCGGCGGGTATGAATATTATTATTCTACCACCAGCACAGCGCCCGCTGCATCCGCTACGGCGTCCGGAACGGTATCTTCTCCTTCTTTATCTTTGCCGGCAGGTACTTTATCAGCCAACACAGTATATTATTTCTGGGTAAGATCAGTATGCAGCAGCACGGATAAAAGCGACTGGACTTCGGTGGTTTCATTCAGAACGCCTTGTGACGCCGTGAGTATCCTTTCTGAAAACTTTGATTCCTATTCCGTAGGGAACATTGTTCCCAACTGCTGGGACAGGATCATTTCAGGAGCAGGTATGCAGACGATCAGCTCCTCCGGCCCGGCTTCCGGTACCCGGAACCTATACCAGTACAGTTCATCTGCCTACAACCAGACAATTGTTGTACTGCCGTACCTCAGCAATGTGAATGCAGGAAACTACAGGCTTAAGCTGAAAGCAAGAGTCCTTTCGGGAACCGGAAAAATGGAGATAGGCTATGTTACAGATCTTATAGCTTCTTCATTCGTGCCTTTACAGTCATTTGACATTTCCAATACCACGTACACTGCAGCCTATAATATAAGTCTGGATATCCCGGCATCTGTTCCTGCGACTGCACGGCTGGCCGTGAGAAACCCGGGACTGTCCACTGCCGGCTTCTACTGGGACGATGTAGTCTGGGAAAATACCAGTCAGCTGGGTACTCAGGATATAGAGGGGCCAATGAAAGGGCCGGCAGTCTATCCTAATCCTTTTCATGATGTAATTACCATTACCGGTGCAAAAGGTTTGCAAAAGATTTTAGTACGGGACTTCTCCGGAAGGATCCTGAGAACCGTAGCCGGAAACACTGCTGAAATATCCCTTAAAGAACTGCCCGCAGGAACCTACCTGTTGGAGCTACAGGATCAGGATGCAGCCCGTAGAACATTCAGGATTATTAAGAAATAAAAGTATGTTTGTGTGTTATATGAAGTGGTATCCATAACCGCTGATCATTATTTCATTCCGGCAATAAGTGCGTGTTGCCGGCAATGATAAAGTGATGGTCATGGTGTGGGCTTAGCCTTGCCTCCGGGAATTTTTCATTCTATTGTAGTTAAATTAGTGGGTTTTTTTTCATCCCGGAGGTTTTTTTTTAACGCTGTAATGCATTCCTTTTTATAAGGGATCATAATACATAAACAGATCTTCAGAAAAGATTTCTTTCCATTTTTTCAGAAGCTGGTTAAAACAAAAAAATAAAACAAATGAATAATATAAAAAACGGATTTTATATCCTCAGCATCGTATCGGCTGTCTTCTGCTGCTTATCTTTTACAGCAACTTATGATGCCGGCAACTTATCCGGAAACAGGACCCGCTCTTTTCCCGATACGATCATACAGCTACGGCCTTCCGTGCAGTATCTTCATTGCAACCGTGCTTTCTTTACACCGGGGCTGCCCCGGAAAAGAGAATTTTATAAAGGAACGCTGTATATCCCATACTATGGCGGAAACCGGCAACGTTATCCGGCAGGAACATCCCGGGCTCAGAACGGGCTGGCCTTTACCCGTAAGGCAGGGTATCTTAACAGAGGGGTAGGCAGTATAGAATATACCGTATCAGGAACTCCGGACTTCATTGCGCCTGCTGCCGTTACCATTCCGATTGATTTTTTCGGACAGCAGTGCGAAGTGGTTACAGGAAGTGAAACACATGCCTTTTTTGCAAAATAAATAACAATAATTTTTATAAAACAATGGATTTAAAAAATATACATATAGGCGCACTGATTAAGCAGAAGGTCGGGGAATCCGGAATCGATACTGCCAGAATCTGTAATTTCCTGCAATGTACGGAACAGGAGATTGAGGAGATGTTTGCCAGCCGGGGAATCAACACTGAGATCATACTCCGGTGGAGCAAGCTGCTGAAATACGATTTCTTCAGGCTGTATACCCAGCACCTGATCCTTTTCGCCCCCGCAGATAAAGACGGAACTGATCTTTTGAAAAAGAATTACACCGGGCTTCCGCAGTTCAGGAAGAATATTTATACCCGTGAGGTCATCGCATTTATCCTGGAGCTGGTGCATACCGGGAAAAAAACAAAATTTGAAATTATTGAAGAATACCATATTCCTAAAACCACCCTGTATAAATGGATTCAGAAATACCCTGAGTTCTCCGTGCAAAAACAAACTGAAATCTAAAGACATGAAAAAACCCAACTACGGAAAAATATATACCGATATGATTATGGCAAAGTTTCCTGAAAAAATGGATTCTTGCACAATGTTAATCAGCAAACGGAATCTTACTGCTATGGACATTATCATGCTGCAAAAAAAGCTCTTCGGCAGTCAGCAGAAGGAGAGCAATGAAAAATTCAACCAACGGCATAGGTCCTATGATATGGTAAGCATTCATAAGATACTGAAATACCAGAAAGAGCAACGGCTGAACAACAGCGAGCTTGCCAGGCATTTTAACCTGAGCCGAAATACGATTACCAAATGGAAAAAGCTGTTCTCAAATCTACCATAAGTCTTCATGCGTGTTATTAAAAATATTGTAAATATTCTTTTTGGTACTTCTGAGAAATGCTTCCACAGGGTGAGGATAAAAGGTAAGAATTTCGATGTAAGCCGGATTCTCAGTGATCCGGAAATGCCAGGGAAAACAAAAGCTGAAATTATAGAATTATTCGGAGAAGATAAACTGTGCAATACGTTTACCGACCGTTGGGCTTACCATTTAAAAAGTAGCCGGCGCAAAAAGTATTATCTGGTTTTTTATTTTGAAGATGGAAAACTGCTCCATATCCGGTATAAATATAAAATAATGATGTAACGACTAAAACACAATTACTGATAAAACATAGAAACGATGAAAAAATATATCCTTTTCAGGATACGATCTATGCAGATGGGCGGAGTTCCTAAAGTACTGATCGATATTATTGAAAACCTCGATAAAGAAAAATTTGTGCCTCTTGTAATGATGGATCTCAGGCAGGGAGAGCTGGTGAAAAATCTTCCGCAGAGCGCCAGGGTAATCTTTCTTACCCAGGGGCGTGAAGAAATGGGCACATGCCAGCCCCTGCTTTTCTTCCGGTTGGCCTTCCGCTATCTGAAGCTTAAAGGCTACCGATTTTTCCCGGGCCTGCTGAAAAAGAAGGTAGGAGTAACCCCGGATATCGAAGTCTCCATTACCCATTCCTCCCTGCCGGCACTGGTGAGGAGCCCGTTTAAAAATTCCAGGAAAATCAGCTGGTTCCATACCGATCTTGAGCA
Source organism: Weeksellaceae bacterium (assembly GCA_022701545.1). Lineage (GTDB taxonomy): Bacteria > Bacteroidota > Bacteroidia > Flavobacteriales > Weeksellaceae > Chryseobacterium. The sequence goes on from JAKOOG010000114.1 coordinate 16,518, forward strand.
TCATCACAGCTTTTCCCAGGGAAAACGCATTGCCGAAATGATGAAAAGATGCCATACAAATGTTTTCGTATGCCGCTCCATTCTTCTCAACATGGAGAAGCACTTGAATATGAAGATCCGGAATACCGTCTGCATTTATAATATGTTTAATAAAAAACAGATCCTGTCCAAAGCCGCTGAGAATATCCGCGATGAATATGAAAAGACAATCATGAAGAAAGAGCATCTTTTTGTATCTGTGGGGAGACTGTGCTTCCAGAAAGGCTATGACCAGCTTATCACAACACATGCGGAGCTGATCCGTGAGGGGTTCGTCCATCATATAGCAGTTGTTGGAAACGGGCCGGATTATGATGACCTGAAAAAAGCGGTCCTGAAATACGGAGTAGAAGATTCTTTTTTCCTGCTTGGCAGTAAGGAAAATCCTTATCCGTACATCCATGCTGCCGATTACTATATCCAGCCTTCCAGATATGAAGCCTACCCACTGGCGGTGGGAGAGGCTCTGGTACTCAATAAACCCCTGATCAGCACTGATGCAGGCGGTGTTTCGGAGTTCATCACCCACAGGGGCAACGGCTATCTGACATCCTTTACCAAGGAATCGTTAAAGGAGGGCATTATAAGTTTCTTGACGAAGCCTGAGCTTGTCGAACAGATTATCCGCGGGCAGCAGGATTTCGACTGTGAAAGCTATAACCGGAAAATCCAGAGACGGATTGATCTTCTTTTTATCGGAACACTACAGGATAATAAAGAATAGTTATGTGTTCAATAATTAAAGGCATTCTTTTCGGGCTGTTTGGAAACCTTTTCTCTAGGAGGAGCCCGTGGAAGATCCGCGTCGGTCACAGGAAATATTTTATCCAGGAGATCCTGAACGATTATGAGCTTATAGGAAGCCATAAAGGTGAGATCAGGGACTATTTAAGCAGCTATGCGGTATACTGCGATGAATGTGATCCTGAAGTATATTACTATGAAATTAAACAAAGCCGGCATTATAAGTTTTTTCTCATATTGTTTTTTAAGGAAAGTGAATTGCAGCAGATTCGATGTAGCCGTGTGAAATTGCCCGGGACTGTTCCGGAAAAATGAGATTTTGGCTGTTATTTTTGTTACCATCTGATATTGTTTAATCCTTTGCTGAAAAAATTTTGCTGTATAATGGAATTTCCGGCAGTCAGCTGAAGGTGTCCAAGCGATTTCTTTTAGAATTTTTAAAAAAAGAAAAGAAGGATCTCATTTTAAGATGTATTATTGAGCGACAATTAGAGGAACGATATTACATGGAAGTCGATGAGGATAATAGAAATCAAGTAAAACTATACTTAATAAAATCAGATGGAACAGTTAAAACACTCAGAGGAGTCAATCATAAAATTGGGCAAAAAGTTGGTAAAAGAACTTAATCTAGAAGATTCGAGTAATACTTTAGCAAGATGGATGTCTCATTATATCGCGGAATTAATAGAAAAAATAAATTTAGCGACATCAGAATAAAATAAAAAGAATTTGCAGCAAGAATGTTGTGATCTAATCCTAAACCTTTGGTCAAAAAAAGAAGATTTACCGATAATAAAACCATTAGATAATCTGAAACCCATTATAGAGATTTTAGAAGTTTTGAAAGAGGAAAAGGAAGTTTCTATATCGCCCCGTTGACTGGAATATCACTCGATGCCCCGTCACAATGAATGGGCCAGTTTTGTGGATCTTGTTAAAAATAATTCAGAAATTATTTTTAACAAAGTTGCTCAGATGAATATGCATAAAGACATTCTTCTCAAAGACGAAGAGTGGATGAAAGAAAATAAAGAGTTTCTAACAGAACAAGAAATAGACTTTCTTTCAGTAGTAGATGTTATGAGTAAATTCTATCAAAGTTTAGGTGTTGTAGACCTAAATAATTTTGAGGTCTCAAATAATAATCAGAAAAGAGTTCATGAAATGTTCGATGATCTGGAAAAATTAATTGACCAGCAAAAGGAGTCTTTACACAAAGTTAGAAATAACTTTTTTTTAAAATAAATAGTTATTATTCAGAGATCAATACTATCACTCTGTATCATATTTGTACCATAGATATGTAATCTATTGATTTATAGAAAGTATTATATTAGAAGAAGTGAAATAAGAATAAATCATCCTGATAAAAAAACCGCTTCAGACTTACGTCTGAAGCGGTTTTTTTATCTTTAACTCATGCTTAAAGAATTTCAGTATCATAATTTTCACTTTTATAAAAATTCAGATGGATAACAGACCGATAATAGATAATGCGAATTAAGTAAACATCCCAGTCGGAAAAAAAATATTGTAAATTCAGTAAAAGTACTTACTTACGATCACTGCGTAATACCTAATTTTATCATGTAAAAAAACTGATGAATGATCTGTTAAAAATGAATAAATAATTAAGATAATAAATTATTATTTAATTTTTTTTAACAAATGGTCTTTATGTCAATAATAAAATTAAATTTGTAAGAAAAAGAGGCAACCTTTTACAGGTTAGCCACGGTATATAAAACTTAATAAATAACTGAATTATCATGAATGTCAGATTAAACGTCTTCTCCTTTAATTTCACCTTCACTATTTTGTGACTTATTTAGTCGTGGCAGGCTTTCCATCCGTATTGTGATGAATCCTGCATTGGACAACCATCTCTGAAATCTCAAGATTTATTCAGCCGAAATCTGTTTAAGGTTTTTCCTGAATAAATTAAGCTTTAATAAATTTTTATTCTAAAACCAATAATTATGGACGGAACAATTGGAGAAATCCGACTTTTTGCCGCAAATTTTGCTCCCAGAAACTGGCAGTATTGCGATGGTAGCTTATTGGCCATCAGGTCAAATACGGCATTATTCTCACTTTTAGGAACCACTTACGGTGGAGATGGTGTAACCACTTTTGGTCTCCCGAATCTTGCCGGCAGGTCTGCCGTAGGGGTAGGACAGGGGCCGGGCCTATCCTTTTATCCACAAGGAGCAAAGCTGGGCACTAATTCAGTTACGTTAACTATGGCTAATCTTCCTGCACATACGCACAATGTATCAGGTAATGTGGTGATCCCGGCTTATTCGGATGAGGGAAACTCAGGAACTCCGGCAAATAATGTACTCGCGTCCAAGGACATGATGTATAGTACCCAGGGTACCGATTCCAATACGAAACCTATTCCGTTTGCTTTACAGATAGGTGTTTCAGGCGGGAATAATGCACTTACATTTGTTCAGCCTTCCCTCGGAATGAACTATATTATTTGTCTTTATGGCGATTTCCCTCAACGATCATAAGCACTGAAATTAAAAATTAATAACAATTAAAGATATCATTATGGAAGGTTATATAGGAGAAATCAGATTATTTGGCGGAAACTTCGCTCCGAGAGGATGGGCTTTCTGCGACGGAACGCTTTATAATATACAAGAATATACTGCCGCATACACAATTGTGGGAACATATTACGGAGGTGATGGCCAGACGACATTTGGTGTTCCGGATCTTCGCGGGAGAATCGCTGTGGGAACAGGTCAGGCTGCAGGTCTGTCTGCTATCGATCTAGGAGAGACAGGAGGAACCGAAACGGTTACCATGACTACAGCACAAATGCCTGCACACAGTCATACTGCTGCGGCAACCATTACATTCCCTTGCTTTTCGGATGAAGGAAATACCGGGTCTCCGGCAGGTAATATTCTGGCAGGTTTATCGGGAGCTTATTCCAGTCTGGCACCGGATACTACTATTGCACCGGCAGCCACATCGGGATCTTTATCGATCGTCGGAAGCAATGTGCCATTCAGTATTGTACAGCCTGTACTGGCAACCAATTACATTATTTGTCTTGAAGGTATATATCCATCAAGAGGTTAATTCATTAAATTATTAATAAAAAAACAACTACTATGGAAGGAACCATATCAGAAATAAGAATGTTTGCCGGAAATTTTGCTCCTCAGTACTGGGCATTTTGTCAAGGACAGACATTACAGATCAATACCAATCAGGCACTTTTTGCTTTATTGGGTACTATATATGGAGGTGACGGAAAAACAACCTTTATGCTGCCTAATTTTGCCGGCAGAACGGCAATGGGAACCGGCGTAGGAGTCGGGACCAAAGTGTTTTCATTAGGAATGGCGGTAGGTGCGGAGACCGTGACCTGCGACGTACAGCATATGCCCACGCATATGCACACTGCCGGATCTGAAACGGTTTCTTTTAAAACCTTTTCCGATGAAGGAAATTCAGGATCGCCGGCCGGAAATACACTGGCATCGTTAGGAGGGTTGTATTCCAACCAGCAGCCGGACAGTGCCATGAAGCCGATATCCAATGCATTTTCTTTAAGCACATCGGGAGGCAGCCAGCCGATCAATATCCGTCAGCCTTATCTGGGGATCAATTACATTATCTGCACTATGGGAATTTTCCCTTCAAGGTCTTAAATATTATTCAGTTATATTCTCCGGCAAAGTTGTTTTGCCGGAGATTTTATCAATCATATGAAAATAGCTTTACTTTTACCACGCTCTGTTATTTATCCGTCTATTTCATTCGATATTATGGATGGATTTAAACAATCCCTTAAATATATGGGTCTGGAAGGATACCATGAAATTGTTTCGGCAGGAATAGGGGTTGCTGCAAAAAATGAGGAAATTTATGACCATTGCGAACAGTTTTTGTTGGCCGGAACCGATATCATCATAGGATATATGAACCCGCTGTCAGCAGAATTCATACATCCCCTGTTTGAAGCTTCGGGTAAGACCCTGATTGTTCTGGACAGCGGCTATCATTTTCCTGCATTTAGCGAAAAACTTTCCAACGCGTGGTTTATTTCCCTTCAGGGAAGCTTATGCACCCGGGTGATAACGCAGAAAGCCATTGAGGACGGATTCAGGAATTTCGCATTCACCTGCTCTTTCTACGATGCCGGATACCGCCCTTCTTATTTATACGCGGCTGCGGCTGAAGAAAAGGGAGGATCCATCGTATTTAACCATATTACTCCTTTAAAACGTTCGGAATTTACGTTAAAACCTCTTATGGAATTTCTTGAGAAAAAGCAGGAAACTGCTGTGCTCGCCACTTTTTGCGGCGATATGGCGGAAGACTTCTTTGGCGGAAGCAGAGATATGGCGGATTATTGTCATGTCTACGGTATAGGTTTCACCTCCGATGAGACTTGGCTGGGGAAAATACCTTATCCGGGATATGAATGGACAGCGGCAATAGCCTGGTCCCGAAATCTTAAGATTCCTGAAAATGAAAATTTTGTCAATATCATGGACGGTCTGAAATATGGGAAAGCCAATCTTTTCTCTTTACTCGGATGGGAAGCGGCCCAATTGGTCGGGTTGGAAAATACGGAATTTGATGAAATGTCTATCAAATCACCGCGTGGGAAAATATATATGAATCCTGAAAGCGGATTTTCTGAAGCAGAAGTTTATTATGCAACCGTCTCAAAAGATGAACATACCGGAAACTGTCTGCTTAAAGATATTCAAGAATCTTCCGTTACCGAGGCGGAACGCGAAGGTTTGCAAAAGAATATGGAATATATAAGAACCATAGAAACCAATACCTGGTTTAACGCTTATGCCTGCTTGGAATCATGACAAATTCAAAAAAAATAGCAGTCTTATGTAACAATCGGATGGCATTTCCGGCATTGCAGGCCTTGCAGGCAGCAGGCCGGCTTTGTGCTTTAGGAGTGCCCGGTAGTAATGCGGACGTCATCGATTTTTGCTCAATGCTTTCCAGACATTCCGGAATACCTCTTTTAATCATGTCCGGAGAAAACTGTAATGATCAGATAAAAGAAATAATAAAAATTTCAGGTGCCGATACCGTTTTTACCATGACCTTCCCTTGGAAAATTTCTGCTGAAATTCTGGATCTGTATCCGGATAAATTTTACAACTTCCATTATGGTCTTTTACCCGAAATGCGCGGTGCAGATCCGGTCTTTGAAACGATAAGAAGCCGCGCCGGACAATCTGGAATTACTGTACATGTTATTAATAAGCATATTGACAAAGGAACGGTCATCCTCAGAAAAAGTATTCCTGTAACTGAAGGTATGACACATGGCTCCCTGTGTACCCGTTTATCATGGTTGGGTGCTGATCTTCTGAATGAACTTTTAAATCTTTTACAAAATCATTTCGAAGGAACAGAACAAAAAGAAGATCAGGCAAGGTATTATCCGAAACCAGGTGCTACGGATGTCTGTATTTCATGGGAAAGGCAGGATGCGGAAACCATAGAAGCATTGGTAAGAGCCTGCAATCCATGGAATAAAGGTGCTTATACCCAATGGAACGGGTGGAACATACGGATAGCAGAAGCTACTGTCATCAATAAAAATCATACGGGATCTCCCGGAACTATATTATCCTTGGATAAAGAAAACGGATTGATCGTAAAATGCAGTCATCATTCAAATCTGAGATTAGACATCGTCTACACGGAAGAAGGATTCATGAGCGGGTATAAATTATCCGCTTTTGGTCTCAGAAAAGGTGAAAAGTTCATGAATTTATAACTTAAATATATTAACAATGAAAAATTTTTATTCTAAAATCAAAACCCTTGCGCGTACAGTCGTCATCGCAGGAGCGTTGATGCTGGGATATGCGCAGGCGCAAACTACACTCTCCCCCGGAGGGATTGTGTTTACCGCCTACGATTCCAGTTCTACTTCGGTAGATGTATTTTCATTTGTTTTGCTTACTCCTATTTCGAGCGCAACACAAATAAGCTTTACCGACCGGGGCTACCAGGGAAGTAATGTATGGCAGGTCTCATCGGCCACAGAATCTACAGTTACCTGGACCAGCGGTACTGCACTGCCGGCTGGTACGGAGATATACATTTCGGGTTTATCGGCTTATACCTATAATCCTGCATCCAGTGTGTCTACTGCGAATGGTACTGTTACACTTACCGAAGGATCATCCTCCAATGGCTTGTCATTATCCTCCGTAGGAGATCAGGTTATCGCTTTTCAGGGCGGAGGTGGAAGTGTTACCGGTACTAATGTGACGTGTATTGCAGGAATCAATTATTTCTATACAACAGGATCTACAACAGCAGCATGGAACTCTGATGCTGTTGGAAGTCCCAATGCTTCCTTAATGCCACCGGGTCTTACAGGGGGAACGAATGCATTTTATACAGGACCTGTATCCGGTAATATATTAGCAAAATCAGGAAAGTTTGACTGTACCGGGGTGCCTGCTTCATCAGCTGCCAATATTCGAGCAGCGGTCATGACCATGGGCAGCTGGACACTCAGCACTTCAGCAGGATCACAATATTCAGGATGTACCTTTCTTGCCAGTACGCCTGTAATCACAGCCAACCCTGCCAACCGGACGATCTGTGCAGGAGGTACCACAACCTTTACGGTCAGTGCTTCCGGAGCAACTTCTTACCAATGGTATCAGAATTCCGGAAGCGGATTTATCGCTTTAACCAATACTGCTCCTTATTCAGGAGTGACAACCAGTACATTGACCATTACCGGGGCAACTGCAGCAATGAACGGTTACCAGTACCGTGCTGTGGCAACTGGTTCCGGGTCCGCCACTTCCAATGCTGCCGGACTAACGGTAATAAGCATCAGTACCACGGGTAGCAAGACAGATATCTCTTGTAACGGCGGTTCCAATGGTTCAGCTACCGTAGTGCCATCCGGCGGTGTCGCTCCTTATTCTTATTCATGGGCACCTTTTGGAGGTACTGCAGCTACGGCTACCGGCCTTTCGGCAGGAACCTATACCGTAACGGTAACGGATAATTCAGGATGCCAGACTACAAGAACCTTTACTATTA
>JAKOOG010000137.1 GCA_022701545.1 Weeksellaceae bacterium
CTCTCCTTTTCTTAAATAAACACTTTTTGCAGAAGGAATTCCGTATTTTGAAAGAACGGCCAGGGTATCTTTTTTATTAAAGGTCAAAGCACTCTGGTAAAAAGCGCAGCCGGTATATTTCTGTCCGATCGCGTCCCAATATGCCTGAAGGATTCCGTTTTCACCCGGCGTTCCATGGATGATGTTGAAGCAGACATCAAATTGTAAAGTCTCCTGGTTGTCGAGCGTTACGGAAAAGTCTCCCTTGTTGATGCCGTGCTTTTGATCATTTTCATCTAAAAAATACCATTCGTCCTTCAGGATAACTACTTTATATACATCGTAAAGATCCCGGTCTAAAGAATCATAGATTAATTGTCCGCTTTTCAGGGATACGACGTATTCGTCAGAATAGCCTCCCATTACTACGGCAACTTGTTTTTTGCTCATTTTGTCTAGTATCAGTTAAGGCAAATTTAATGATTTTATAGGACGGATAAATGCAAATCGGGAAAAATTCGGGTCAAAAGTGAAATGTGTTAAATAAAAAGGACATTCTAAAATTATTAATTATATTTGCTGTCTAATTATAGTCATTTTAAGTATGCTTAAATCACTTTTCAATTGGAAAGTTTTACTGAACTTAATCGTAGCCATCGGTGTTTTTGTGGGGTTGGTCTGGCTTACGTTCCGTTGGTTGGAGTATCACACCAATCACGGTCAGGAGATTCCCGTTCCGAATATTGTAAATAAATCCGTACAGGAAGCAATCAAGATACTGGATGATTCAGGGTTGGAGTATGAAGTGGACAGTTTTAATTATGACCCAAAATACAGACCTTTCCAGGTACTGCAGGTCTATCCGATTCCGGGTTCCCGTGTGAAAGACGGCAGAGCCATCCAGCTGAGGGTAAATCCCAGAACATGGGCTAAAGTGGAAGTTCCGGACGTCATCAATAAATATTCTGGGCTTGCTTTCCAGCGACTGGAGCAGGTGGGATTAAAAGTAGGCGATACCATTTTCGAACCGAGTATTCAAAAAGATGCGGTCATCCGTATTTTATATAACGGCAATGAAGTAAAACCTAAAACCAAGCTGGCCAGATTCTCCACTGTTGATGTGGTGATCGGCTCAGGGCCGCTGCGGAATATTGCGATTCCGAATGTAGTGGGATTAACGGTGAAGGAAGCGAGACAGGTGATCGCCCGAAGCATGTTTGAAGTAGGACTTGTAGATCACGAAGACGGCAGCAAGGATGAATCCGATGTCATTTACTATCAGGATCCGGCAGCAGGAGACGTCCGTGACCAGGGCATGCAGATCGATCTCTGGGCAAGTAAACGGACATTAGCAGAATTAAGTGCCAAGATAGAACAGCTGAACTCTACTTACCGGATGAAAGTAGATACGGCATTGCCTCCGGTACAATATCAGGAAATGCCGGTGCGGGAAGAGTCAAGCTCCGATATACCGCCGCCGCCGGCTCCGAGAAAGGAGACCACGAGACCTTCTGCAGAGACGCCGAAAACGGAAATGCCAAGAACCAATACCGCGAAGCCTGCCGTTTCTGCGACGGAAACCAACAGGCCCAAAACCACTTCTTCAGGAAGCGCCTCCGGTACTTCTTCAGGCTCAAACAGCAACAAGCCTTCAACAGCAACGGCAAAACCTGCAGAAAAGCCAAAGGCCAGAAAAGTCGTGATCGATTAATCTATTAACTATTATAAAAAAATACAGGCTTCAACTTCATTATGTTGAAGCTTTTTGTATAAAAGATAAAAACAATGACAGAAGATAACGAAGATTTTTTGGATGAAGAATTATTGGACCGGAACAATATCGGAAATATTGACATTGATGAGGAAAATAAGGGGCTGTATGAACATCTTAATATCACGGTGGATAAAAACCAGGAGCCGTTACGGATTGATAAATTTTTATTGATTTTCCGTCAGAATTCTTCAAGAAATAAAATTTCACAGACGTGCAGGGCAGGAAACGTTGTGGTCAACGGGACTCCCGTTAAACAGAACTACCGCGTTAAGCCTGGAGATCAGGTGTCCGTTCTTCTGGCCCATCCTCCGAGAGAAAATGTTATCATTCCGCAGAATATTCCTATCAATATCATATACGAAGATGATGATTTGATCGTTGTAGATAAAGATCCCGGAATGGTAGTGCATCCGGGGTTCGGCAACTGGGACGGAACACTGGTAAATGCTTTGGCTTACCACTTCGCACAGAACGGACAGAAATCGGACCTGGACCGGGTAGGGCTGGTTCACCGGATTGATAAAGACACTTCCGGATTACTGGTGATTGCGAAAAACGAATTTGCATTAAGCTTTCTGGCCAAGCAGTTCTTCGACCGGAAAACCAAAAGGCTGTACTGGGCCTTTGTCTGGGGAAATGTACAGGATGATGAAGGGACGATCCGGGGCCATATCGGGCGCCATCCGAAAAACAGGATGCAGATGCACACCTATGAGGACGGAAGCCAGGGAAAGCATGCGGTAACACATTTCAAAGTGCTGGAAAGATTCAAATACATGACCTGGGTAGAGTGTAAACTGGAAACCGGAAGGACCCACCAGATCAGGGCGCACTTCAAGCACATCGGGCATACGCTGTTCAATGACGAAAGGTATGAAGGGCATACACCGCTCCGCGGGGTGAATCTTCCTAAGTATAAGCAGTTTATCAAAAATGTATTTGAAATTCTGCCCCGGCATGCGCTTCATGCCCATACTTTAGGATTTATACATCCCACTACCAGGAAAGAATTATATTTTGAAAGCCCAATGCCGAAAGATATGGCGGATGCTGTAAAAAAATGGAGAAATTATTTAGAAAACTAAAAATATATTGAGAATTTTTTTATATTTGTTGAATTGAAATCAAGATTTGTTATGAGAAAACTATATGCTATCGTAT
>JAKOOG010000213.1 GCA_022701545.1 Weeksellaceae bacterium
ATATTATCCTCTCGCTCTTTCAAGCAGGGTCATCATCAGCAAGGAAAGGATCACCAGGCTTTCTTCTTCATCATCGATGTCGATCAGGCGGTCAAGCTGGAATCTTCTTCCGAAGAAAGAAGGCATTTTCTTCAGTTTGAAATAGGCTTTTCCATCGACTCCCGTTACCGTATAGGACGGATTCAGAAAATACCCCGTAAACATCCCGATCACCGGGATTTCCCCTACCATATTGTCGAAAACCTTCACCCAGCCGTTATCTTCCTGAATTTTGAATTTCGGCTGATCGTTGGCATCCAGGATATCGTAGCTGGCTTTCCAGATAGAACGCATTCCTTTTCTGGCCAGTCTTCCGAAGCTCCGGCCTGTCGCAATTTCGTTTAAAGAATAAGAAGCATTAAAATCGATCCATTGGTTCGCCTTAATTCTGAAAAGTTCCTTTGTTTTGCTCTCGTCATTGAAAACGATGACATCTTCTTTCAGCTTGAACATTTTCTGACGAACATAAGCTACGTAATTCCCGTTTCTGTCGGTGATGTTAAAATCACTCGCAAGGGTTGTGATCTTAAATTTAAAATCCAGCGGATAATTTAAGTTGTTAAGTACCATTTGGTTTATTTTTTCAAGTTAATATTGAGTATATCAAAGATAGGATTTTTAATTGAAGCCGGGAAGCGGGAAATGGCGGGGGCTTCAAATTTCGATTTTTTAATATAGCATTAGAGCACCTTTTTGCAGGATTTTGCGTTAAAAAAACAGACCCTCATCAGTGATAAACTCTCAACAATAATCACTATTTTTGTGTTATGGATTATCCAAGTAAAGTATTGGCAAAAGCAGTAGATGAAATCTCCGGGCTTCCCGGAATTGGCAGGAAGACCGCTTTGCGACTGGCATTACATTTATTGAAGCAGCCCAATTCCAGAGCGGTGAGCCTTGGAAATTCCCTGATCGGCCTCGTTAATGACATCAAATACTGTAAAGAATGTCATAATTTTTCGGATTTTGAAATCTGTGAGATCTGCAGCAATGATAAACGAACCGATGAGGTGATCTGCATCGTGGAAGATGTACGGGATGTGATTGCGATCGAAAATACCGGAAAGTATTCCGGAAAATACCTGATCCTTGGGGGTAAAATTTCCCCGATGGAAGGTGTAGGTCCCAACCAGCTGAATATCCCGAGCATCGAAAAAAAACTGAACGAAGGAAAAGTAAAGGAATTTATTTTTGCGCTGAGCGCTACGATGGAAGGGGATACCACCGCGTATTATATTTATAAAAAATTCAAAAACGCCGAGGTGAATTTCTCAAGCATTGCCAGAGGGATTTCGGTAGGGGATGAACTGGAGTATGCCGATGAGATTTCGCTGGGAAGATCGATTATGAACAGGCTTCCTTACAGTGAAGGAAATTCTTAAATTTAAATTTTCCAGATGATTTCCGTGATAATTCCTCTATACAATGCTGAAAGTACCATCCTGGCTGCCTTGAATTCCATAAAAGCACAGACGGCAGACAAAAGGGAATTTGAAATCATCATCGTTAATGACGGCTCGACGGACGGAAGCAAAAAAGTTGTTGAATCATTTATCAAAGACAATCCTGACTTAAAAATCCTGTTTTTTGAACAGGCAAACGGCGGTGTTTCGAAAGCCAGGAATACAGGCTTACGGAAAGCGACGGGTGAATTTATCGCTTTACTTGATTCGGATGATGAATGGCTTCCGGAAAAAACAGAAAAACAGCTGAAATTTCTCAACGACAAAGAAATTAATATAGATTTTATTGCTACCCGGAGAAACAACAGCAGGATCCTGCCGCCTTACCATGTAAAAAACCATTTGGCGGAAATTACCTTTAAGAAATTACTGCTCCGGAACGAAGCCCAGCCTTCCACGGTCATCTTTAAAAGAAAAATTCTGGAAAACACAGGTTTTTTTAATGAAGATCAACGGTATGCAGAAGACCTGAATTACTGGATGAAAATTTCAAAAAACAATACCATGTACGTTCTCGATGAAAGCCTGCTGATCGCCGACGGAGGAAAAAGGACCTTTGGGGTTTCCGGACTTTCTGCCGATCTTGCCGCCATGGAAAAAGGGTTTCAGGGAAATCTGAGGGAAATGCATCATTTAAACAATATAAATTTTATCCAGTACCAGTTGCTGAGGGTTTTTTATAAAGCGAAATACTTACTTTTGCTGGGAAGAACATTTTACTATCATTTAAAAAAATAACCAAAGGAAATTCATATGAAGTTGTCCGTCATTATCGTTAATTATAATGTCACCCAATTGCTTCGCAGCTGTCTTATATCCGTCCGGGAGTATTTGGCTGATATCGATTACGAAGTGATTGTTGTGGATAACGCTTCAACCGATTTATCCTGGAAAACCCTGATTACCGAATTTCCGGAAGTCTGCTTTATATCTTCCGGAACCAATGACGGCTTTGCCAAAGGCAATAACAAAGGGATAAAAACCGCAGAAGGCGAGTATCTGCTGCTTCTGAATCCCGATACCGAACTGGAAGGGTATTATGTGAAAGAAATTCTGGATTTTGCGGATCCTATTAAAGATTTCGGTTGCCTGGGGGTACGGATGCATGACGCAGAAGGCCATTTCTTACCCGAAAGCAAACGTTCGGTTCCGGATATGTTCAATTCCTTTGAAAAGCTATTTACCAATTTTAAAAAGAACAGTTCCAAGTCGTATTACCGTTGTGATATCGATGAACAGGCGGTGGCCGAAGTGGACGTTATCACCGGAGCGTTTATGCTGGTGAAAAAAGACGTTTATCAGGAAGTCGGAGGGCTGGATGAATCTTATTTCATGTATGGGGAAGATATAGACCTCTGTTATACTTTGCTGCAAAAGGGCTTTAAAAACTTTTATTACGGTAAGGCTTCCATCCTTCATCATAAAGGCGAAAGCACGGTAAGAGACGAAATCTATCTGGAACGTTTTTACGGGGCGATGCATATCTTTATCAGTAAGTATTATAAAAAATCCAAGCCGGTGCAGTATTCGTTTTTAAAAGCCGGGCTGAACCTGAGGCATAAAATTGAAAAGATCAAATTGAAATAGAGGAAATCAGGATAGAAGAAAGAAGCCGGGGCCTGAAGTTTTTCTTGTCAATATCAGCTGAGGATCTTGGCTTGGTATCAGATGCAGCTTTTATATTCTGATCAACAGAACTCTTTACTGAATTTACGGATTCTGAGTGGTATTCAAATAAAAAAGCAACTCCATACAGAGTTGCTTTTTCTATGTAAAATAATTATTTGCTTATTTGGCCGGGGCAGTAGTCTGAGCCGGAACTGTTGTAGAGGCAGGAGCTGCTTTCTGGTTAGCCGGAGCTTCCTTTTTAGCAGGAACCTGTACCGGTGTTGCCGCTGATGGTTTACCTGTAATCACAACGCTTAACAGGATGAGGACGATAATTGTAGCGCCCAGCGTCCATGTTGCTTTTTCCATAAAGTCGTTGGTTCTCTGTACTCCAAACTGAGCCGAAGATGCACCCCCGAAAGTACTGGAAAGGCCTCCGCCTTTTGGATTTTGAGCCATAACAATGATAACCAGTAAGATGCTGGCGATCATAATAAGAACCATCAATAGTATAAATATAGAATCCATTAATTTGATATCTTTTTGAATGGGCAAATTTAATCTTTTTTTGCGGAATAGCAAAGAAACAACCCTTTAAATATTTCAAAAATAAAAAACGGCAGCCGAGGCTGCCGTTTTTCTGTAAATCAGAATGTTTTATTTAAAATCAGCCTCTTTAGCCTGATTGATTTCATAAGACTTTACGTTCATCGTCATGTCCATTCCCATTTGGTTTACAGTGATGGAGTACGGCATCTTCACACCGGCCACATCTTTGTAATCCGAGAATACAGTAGGAACGCTGATTTGCTGCCCCTGAGCTTTTACCGTTCTGGTTTCCCCGGTCTTCAGTCCGGTTTTAACACTGTAGTAATAGGTGGTTTCAGGGCCTTTGATGGCATAAGAATCCTCACCACCGATTTTTTCGATTCCCATCAGCTTGTATTCAGGAGATTTTGCAAAAGCCATTTCTTCGAAAAGTTCGGTGTTTTTCTGTTTTTCAGCAATCTGTTCCGGCTTCATAGGAACTTTCTGGCCCATTTGCTCAGAATATCCGGTCTTTCCGTCGAATACCTGCTTCTGCACCACCTGCCCCATGGCTGTTACCTGCGTTAGTTCCTTTCCGCCCTGTGCTTTTACCATTTTCAGGTCAATGTTCTGACCCTGCATAGTCATTGAAGCGTTTACGGTATAAGAAGAAATTTTGGAAACGTTCGCTTTTCCTCCGATCGCATCGATGTATTTATCGGCAACAGAGGCTACCGTTACATTAGCGTCTACTTTTTTCGCAGACGGTTTTGCAACAGGATTAGCCTGGGTGTCGTAATATTTTACAGGATATCCTAATTTTTCCAGTCCTTCAGAAATATCGGAAGCTTTACCGGCGATGAAAATCCGGCTCTGGTTAGGCATAATCGTTGAATTTACCGCACCTGAAACATCGGCAGCAGTTACTTTATCGATCGATTTAAGGTAGTTGGTATAGAAATCATCAGGAAGCCCCTGGATTTTCTGGTTCACGGCAAATCTTGCAATCGTCGCAGGCTGTTCAAGGGAAAGGATGAAAGAACCTTTAAGCTTGGCTTTGGCATTGGCCAGTTCTTCCGGTTTTACGTTAGAGATCGCATTAAGTTCGTTCATAAATTCTTTTACGGCCTTATCCGTTACCTCGTTACGTACACTGGCACTTGCGGAGAACTGCGGAGAATACTTGCTTGGGCTCATATTGGAATAAGCTCCGTACGTAAATCCGTTTTTTTCACGAAGGTTCATGAAAAGCCTTGCCTCCCCACCGCCGCCAAGGATATAATTAGCGATTGTTGCAGGGAAATAGTTCGGGTCTTTCATCTTTAACGTGTTCAGGTTGTTTACCGAAACCACAGACTGTACGGCAGAAGGAACGTCTACCACATCGATTTCCGTTTTAGCAACATTAGCAGCAGGTTCTACCGGAGTGATCGGGGTGTTGGCTTTTTTCCATCCGCTGAAAGCCTTTTCAATCATCGGCTTTACTTTTTCAAATTTTACATCTCCTACGATTACCAGATAGGCATTGTCCGGAGTATAATATTTTTTGTAGATATTCTGTACGTCAGCCAGCTGGATTTTGTTGATGGTTTCAACGGTTTCAAATTCTCCTCTGGAAGTATTTTTTCCGTACATCAAAGCATTGGAAACTCTTGAAGCAATGGCAGAAGCATTCTTTTCTTCAGATTTCAGTCCTTCAATAGCTCTGTCTTTAGAATCCTGGATTTCCTCAGCCGAAAATTTAGGATTAACGATGGCATCTGCCATCAGGCCCAATACTTCAGGGAAATATTTGGAAAGTGAATTGGCGGAAGCACCGTTGGATGAGAAATTCAGGTTGGCTCCAAGATAATCCACTTTTTTGTTGAAGGCATCTTTGCTTAGGTTCATGGTTCCGTTTTCGAACTGTTCCGCCATGATTTCGCTTACGCCGACTACGTTTCCTTCATAATATGGAGGCCTGTCCATGGTAAGGCTCGCGCTTACTCTCGGAAGCTTGTTGTTTTCCACCACCATTACGGTAAGGCCGTTGCTCATCTGGAAAGTCTTCGGTTTTGCAATGTTGATCACAGGCGTTGGTCCCGGCTTCGGCATTGCATTAAGATCTATTTTTTGTGCTGACACCATTCCTGCGAAGAAAAATGCTGCAGCTATATATGTTAATTGCTTTTTCATTTGTAAAAATTTAATTTTTGATAATCATTTTTAAACCTAAAATCCCTGCGGATTATTTTTTCTCAGGAACGTAGTTAATGATTACTCTCTGGTTGGAATTAAGATATTTTTTAGCTGCATTCTGAAGATCCTGTCTGGTAATTGACCGGTAAATATCGATTTCTTTGTTGATTAGGTTGGTGTTCCCCATCAATACGTGGTTGGTCGCCAATGAAGCTGCAATTCCCTGAATGCTGGAATTGGCATTTACAAACTGGTTCTCAAACTGGTTCTGAAGCTTCTGATAATCCTCTTCGGAAATTAATGTGGTCTGAATCTTTTTGATCTCCGCATCGATGTCTGACTGTAAAGCCGCTTTTGTCGTCTGTCCCATCGGGATTGCGAAGAAAGCGAAAATTCCGTAGTCTTCAAGACCTTGATTGAATGCCTGTACCTGCAAAGCTTTCTTATCCTGGTCTACTAATTTTTTATAAAGAACCGAAGATTTACCGTTGCTCAGATAAGAAGAAAGCATATCTAAAACATAAGCATCTTTCTCTTTGTTAGCCGGTGTTCTGTAAGCGAATACATAAGCCGGAAGCTGGATGTTCGGATCTGTTGCCGTAACTTCTTTTTCCTGAGTGATCGGCGCATCTTTCGCGTAATTTTTAGGATAAACCGTTCCTTTCGGGATGGCTCCGTAATATTCCTGGATCCATTTTTTGGTCTGCTCAGGCTTGATGTCTCCTGCTACCACCAACGTTGCGTTGTTCGGAACATAGAACTTCTTATAAAAAGCCTGGAACTCATCGAGCTTCGCAGAATTAAGATCTTCCATAGAACCGATCGTCGGCCAGTTGTACGGGTGGTTGGTAAATAAATTTTTCTGGATGGTTGTGAAAAGGTTTCCGTAAGGCTGGTTGTCCATTCTCAATCTTTTCTCTTCCTTTACAACTTCTCTTTGGGTATCAACCCCGATCTGATTGATAACAGCGTGACGCATTCTTTCCGATTCCATCCAAAGGCCTAACTGTTCGTTGTTGGATGGGAAAGTTTCGTAGTAATACGTTCTGTCGTTCGTTGTATTAGCATTGTTCTGCCCTCCGTTCGAAGAAACGATCTTGAACCAGTCGCCTCTTTTGATGTTGGGGGTTCCTTCAAATAAAAGATGCTCAAAGAAGTGGGCAAAACCCGTTCTTCCTTTTACTTCATCTTTGGCACCTACGTGGTACATTACTCCCGTTGTAACTACCGGAGCAGAATTATCCTGATGAAGAATTACGTGAAGGCCGTTCGGCAAGTCATATTCCTCGAATTTAATTTGTTGTGCATTCAGGGCCATTCCGAAGAAAGCCGCTGCAGCAACAGAAAGAAGTCGCTTTTTCATAAAGTAGAAATTGTTTTGTCAATAGGTCCCAAAATTACACTAATTGTTACATTTTCAAAATAAAAATTCGATCTGGAGAAATTTCTTTTCACAAATTGGGAGAAATTATAAAAGTGGTATCAATTTTATTAGTAAAAATTAGAATAAAAATTAATTTTGTAAATAAGAAACCCTCGTCATAATGAAAAACATTTTAAACCATAATATTTCTCATGATTCGCTGGTGACTTTATTCAGTCAGGCTCCTGTAGCAATGTCATTGCTGATGGGTGATGATTTTATCATCAGTAATGCCAATGAGCAGATGCTCGGGCTTTGGGGAAGGGATGCTTCGGTAATCGGGACGTCTATATTCGAAGCCATTCCGGAAATAAAATCCCAGGGATTTGAAGAAATCATGGACCAGGTCTATCGCAAAGGTGAAGTTTTCAATGGGAACAGGTGGCCTGTTTTCTTGGATAAATACGGCAGTTACGAAGAACATTTTTTCAACTTCATCTATTCGCCGGTTTATAATGATGAGAATAAAATTATAGGCATCAGTGTAGCTGCAACAGAAGTCACCGATCAGGTAATCTCGGAACGAAAACTGATCGACAGCGAATACCGTTTTGAGGATCTTATTAAAAAATCAGATTACTGTATTGCGATTTACCGGACTGAGGATCTTTACATTGAACTGGCCAATGAACCGATGCTGAAAACATGGGGCAAGGATGCTTCGGTAATCGGGATGAAGCTGGAAGATGCGCTTCCTGAGCTGGAAGGGCAGCCTTTTATCGGTATCCTGAGGGAAATATTCAGGACCGGCATTTCGTATACGGCGACGGAAGATTCGGCAGATCTTGTAGTGGATGGCAAGCTTCAGACGTTTTATTATAATTTTTCGTACAAGCCGCTGAAAAATGCTGCCGGTGAAGTATACGCCATTTATAATGTGGCCGTTAACGTTACCGATCTGGTAACGACCCGGAAAGAGGTACAGGAAAGAGAAAGAAAATACCGCGACCTGGCAGATTCCATGCCGCAGTTTGTATGGACCAGTGATAAGCAGGGCAGGATCAATTACATGAATGATAACTGGTACAGGCATATGGGTTTTCATAAGGATGAGGATCCCAATGAGGCAATAAGGAAAGTAATCCGGCCGGAAGTTTATCCCGGGATTATCAAAATCTGGGAAGAAAGTCTGAAAACGGGAAAGCCGTTTGAAGTGGAATATGAGTTTGCCGATCCGAATAATCCTGAGGTGTACCGCTGGTTCCTGGGAAGGGCGGTTGCCAATTTCGATGAAGACGGAGAAATCAGCCAATGGACCGGAACTTTCACGGATATTGATGATTTTAAGCAGCTGCAGACGCAAAAAGACAATTTTCTGGGAATTGCAAGCCACGAGCTGAAAACCCCGCTTACCAGTCTTAAATTATACACCCAGTTTATCGAAACCAATCTCAGTAAGCAGGGGGATCTCAAGAATGCCGAAGTTGCCAAAAAGATGAGCAGCCAGATCGATACGCTGACCGAGCTGGTAAACGACCTGTTGGACGTCACCAAAATACAGAACGGAAAGATACAGCTGAACGAATCCGAATTTGATTTTGATAAGCTTGCCGAAGATATGATTACAGAGCAGCAGATGACGGCAAGACACAAAATTATCTTTTACAAAAATGAGATCGGAAAGATAACGGCAGACCGGCACCGGATTTCACAGGTCATGAGCAATCTCATCAGCAATGCGATAAAATATTCTCCCGATGCCGATGAAATTATTGTATCTACGGAACTGAATGACAATATGATCAAATTCAGTGTAAGAGATTTCGGAATCGGAATTCCCCAGGATAAGCAGCAAAAAGTTTTCGAACAGTATTACCGGGTGAGCGGCACGAAGGAACATACTTTCCCCGGTTTAGGCCTCGGGCTTTATATTTCCTCGGAAATCATTAAAAGGACGGGAGGGAAAATTTATGTTCACTCCGAAGAAGGAAATGGGTCTGATTTTTGCTTCGAGATACCTAAAATTAAAATATAAAACATGTCTACTTCTACACAAATTTTAGTCTTGGATGACAGTCCTGCAATTGTTGATTCTATTGAAATGATGATGGAACTTGAAGGATTAAGCGTTGCCAAGTTCTATAAAGGATCAGATATGCTCAATGCCTTGAATTCACAGCCTAAACCTGATGTAATCCTGATGGATATGTGGCTTTCCGGGGAAGACGGAAGGGACATCTGCCGTACCATCAGAAGTGATGAAAACCTTTGCGACATCCCTGTACTGATCATGTCGGCCAGCCGTGGCCTGGAACAGTCTGCCCTGGATGCCGGAGCCAATGATTTCATTGCAAAACCGTTTGATATGGTAGATATGATTACCCGGGTAAGAACTTATATAAAGGAAATTTAGCAATTCACCTTCATTTCCTATAGATACAGCTTCAGGGTTTCAAAACTTTAAAGCTGTATTGTATTATATTGTATGTGTAAAATAAGAATTCATATCATAATCAAAACGTTTAGCCTATCAATGATCTAACCAGTCTGAAAAAAATAATTTATCATTTACTTCATCCGATAATATTATTATTTGTTTGAGAGTATACAAAAATTAAAGCCTGCAAAATCCGGGATTCAGAAAATAGGATAATGTACATAACTGTCACTCCTTAACAGATCACGTTGCAACCGGAAAATATGCTGGAATATAACATATTCTTAGCATCGGAAGTGTTAAAAACTTTGTTCCCTTCAAAGTATATTTAAAAAGTAAATTGCATTCAGCGTATCTTTTCTCAACTTTTGTGCCTGATCTAGTGTAAGCGGGCTAATGCATAGATGTTTATGGATCAGAATTTGAATTCTCCTTATAATACACTAATTTTGTATTCCTAATTTTTTTTACAGCATGGAGGATTATTTGAAAGGACTGAATGAATCACAATTTGATGCCGTTACGACGCTTGAAGGACCGTTAATGGTGCTTGCAGGAGCGGGTTCCGGTAAAACGCGTGTTCTTACCATGCGTATTGCCCATCTGATTACCAATGGCATTGACCCGTTCAATATTCTGGCGCTGACCTTCACCAATAAGGCTGCAAAAGAAATGAAAGACCGTATTGCAAAAGTAGTGGGGCAAAGCAATGCCAGAAGCTTGTGGATGGGAACTTTCCACTCCGTTTTTGCCAGGATTCTGAGAAGTGAAGCGTATTATCTGGGCTATCCTTCCAATTTTACCATTTATGATCAGCAGGATGCCCTTAATGTGATCAAGAAAGTCCTCAAGGACATGAACATCGATGCGGATCTGTATAAACCCAAAAAAGTTCAGGCAAGGATTTCCACCTATAAAAATAACCTGATCACCGTAAAAGCCTACTTCAACAACCCGGAGCTGCTGGAAGCAGACGAAAAAGCCAATATGAAATTTATCGGGCAGATCTACCAGCGGTATGTAGAGCAGTGTTACAAAAACGGATCGATGGATTTTGATGATTTATTGCTTAAAACCAATGAACTGCTGACCCGTTTCCCGGAAGTCCTGGCCAAATACCAGGACCGGTTCAGGTACATTCTTGTGGATGAGTACCAGGATACCAACCATTCCCAGTATCTTATTGTAAAAGCACTGGCTTCAAAGTTTGAGAACATCTGCGTGGTGGGAGACGATGCGCAGTCGATCTACTCGTTCCGTGGGGCCAACATCTACAATATTTTGAATTTCAAAAAAGATTATCCCGATGCCATTACGGTAGCTTTGGAGCAGAATTACCGCTCTACACAGAATATTGTGAATGCAGCCAATGTCGTGATCGCCAAAAACCTTCAGCAGTTCAAGAAAAATGTATTCAGCGAAAATGAAGAAGGAGAAAAAATTAAAGTATACCGTTCGCTTTCCGATGCGGATGAGGCCAATTTCGTAGCCGGAAACATTTGGGAATCCCGAAACCGTGACCAGCGTAAATACAGCGACTTTGCCATTTTATACCGTACCAATTCCCAGACGCGTGCTTTTGAAGATGCGCTGAGACGTAAAAATATTCCTTATAAAGTATACGGAGGCCTGTCCTTCTACCAAAGAAAAGAAGTAAAGGATTTGATTGCTTACCTCAGGCTTCTGGTTAACGAAAACGATTCCGAGGCACTGATGAGAATCATCAATTATCCGGTAAGGGGAATTGGCGAAACAACTCAGAACAAGCTCGTCGTTTTTGCCGATGCCCAGAATGTTTCTCTGTCGAAAGTATTGGAGAACCTACCGATGTACTCGCCGCAGCTCGGCCTGAACAATGGGGTTTTAAATAAACTGAACGATTTCTGGTCAATGATCAAAGCCTTTAAGGTATTGCTGAAAACAGAAACGGCCTACAATGTAGCCATGGAAGTCGCCAAACGCAGCGGCCTGATTAAATTCCTGAAAGACGACCAGACGCCGGAAGGAATTTCCAGAGTAGAAAACGTTCAGGAATTGATGAACTCCATGCAGGGATTCATTGAAGAGCAGATGCAGCTGGAAGACGGTGATCCGAGCTTACCGAATTTCCTGGAAAACATTGCCCTTTCTGCGGATACGCAGGATAAAAACACTGATGAGGATATGGTTTCTCTGATGACCATTCACCTTTCAAAAGGACTGGAATTTCCGGTTGTGCATTTGGTAGGCCTGGAAGAAAACCTGTTCCCTAGCTTTATGAGTTCGGCTACGCGGGAAGATCTGGAGGAAGAAAGGCGTTTGTTTTACGTGGCTTTAACAAGAGCCGAAAAGCAGGCCTTTTTCTCTTACGCGGTTTCCCGGTTTCAGTGGGGAAAAATTACCGATGCCGAGCCGTCAAGGTTTTTAAGTGAAATCGATGACGAATACATCGAATTTGTAAATCCGGCAATCGAAAAGCGGTTTATCAACAATTCAGGGGTCAGATCCAATATTTTTGATGAGCATCCTTCGGAAATGAGAAGCTTCAAAAAAGTGGAAAAGAAAACCATTGAGAAGTCAGACAGCTCGAAGCCTGTCGCTGAACCCCGTAAGCTGAAGCCTGTCAGTACGGCCAAAATCATTAATCCAAGCGGTGCTTCTTCTCAGGATATTGAAGTGGGTGACAAAGTAAGGCACGACCGTTTCGGAATAGGAGAAGTCACCTTCCTGGACGGCACCGATCCTCAAAACATTAAAGCCAAAGTAGTCTTCCACCATGAAGGCGAAAAGAATCTGATCTTAAAATATGCTAAACTGACGAAGATTTAAAATTTCCACAGATTGCATGGATTTATGCAGATCAGGATATATCATTTAATTGAACTTTGTAAATCCTGCCGTTCGTATTAAATCGGTTTCAGTTAATCCCTTCAGGTAAATTTTTAATTTGCCTATAGTGTATTTATGCGCAACAATTTAAGGATGGCGGCTTGTTGGCTGAGACACTCTGAGTCATACCATCATCGGTGCAATATCTGCTGGAAATTTCATAATGATCATCAAAATGAGACAATATAGATTTCGTATCTTTAAACAATAAAAGTTTTACAATGAAAAGGATTCTTCTGTTCTTAATGCTCGTACTGTTTTCCGCACCTTTATTTTCACAGGAATACAGTACGATCCAAAATGTTCATTATTATGATGAGAAAACCAACAAATCCGATGTTTACATCAATGAAAGGTGTATGCTGGATGTTTACATTCCTAAAAATGTAAAGAATTTCCCTACGGTCATCTGGTTTCATGGAGGAGGCTTAACGGGCGGACAGAAAGAAATTCCTGAAGGGCTGAAGAATAAAGGAATTGCTGTGATTGGAGTGAACTACAGGCTTTCTCCTAAAGTGAGCGCTCCGAAATACATTGAAGATGCCGCAGCCGCTACGGCCTGGGTTTTTAAGAACATTAAAAATTACGGCGGAAGGAAAGACCTCGTTTTTATTTCGGGACATTCGGCCGGAGGTTACCTCGCCATTATGGTGGGTTTAAATAAAATGTATCTGGAGAAATATGGAATTGACGCTAATGAGCTGGCCGGCATTATTCCTTTCAGCGGACAGATGATTTCTCATTTTACCGTCAGGAAAGAAAAAGGAATCGATGAACTGGATGCCAGGATCGACGAATATGCACCGCTTCATTTTATCCGGGCCGATGCACCGCCTTTGCTGCTGATTACAGGAGACCGCGAAAAAGAACTGTTGGGAAGATATGAAGAAAACGCCTATATGGCCCGGATGATGAAGCTGAAAGGCCACAAAGAAACAACCTTGTATGAACTTCAGGGGTTCGATCACGGCGGAATGGCACAGCCTGCATTTCCGCTTTTAATCAATGAAATCAAAAGGATTGAGAAATTGAAAAAATAAAATTTCCGTAAAAGATTAAATACTAGCTTTGCAGAATTTATTTTTGCAAAGCTTTTTTATTCTTTGTCAGGTGAATTAAAAAATATTGGTATGGGAATTTTTTACAACAATGCGGTTTGCGATATTTATATAGGAAAAAGTGCAGGGGTTAAAGTAATGCAGGACATCAGAAGCGCCCGGAAAAATGTAAAAATTGTTTCGCCCTATCTTTCGCCTGTTCTCATTAAGGAACTTATAGACCTCCATGCCAGAGGAATCCAGATCAGGCTGATCACCAGTGATGAAATCGAGGATTTTTACGGAGACAAGAAAAACATTCATAAGCTTATTGTTCAGCATCGGCACCTTGATGAAAACGCAAAACAGATAAAAGATAACCTTCTGAGCTTGTCTGGAACACTCCTTTTTGCCATGATTGGGTTAGGTGTAATCCTGTTTCCTCTGATGCTCCTCTTCAATAATTTTAAACTTGCTTACGGCTTTATTGCCGTTGTTCTGATGTTTTTTGTTAGAGACGCCGTGGTTAAAAAAATAAAAAAGACGAAGGTCTATCATTACACCTATAAACAGCTTTTCCCTTTTAAGGTTTTTGTTTCTCCCAACAGCGGAAATTCCACCCACAAAACCTTTGTCCATAGCAAGATCTACATCATCGATGATGAAATTGCTTATATCGGTTCGCTCAACTTTACCAAAAGCGGAATGCGGGATAATCATGAAACCAGGATCAGAACGACCGATCCGGATGCCGTGGCTAAAATTATAGAAGAAGTAAAAGAAGTCTTTTATCATTCCAAACTGCCTGAAAGGGATATTCAGTTCTGGGGAAGCCAGTTGTACGATGAACCGGACAATTAGGGTGAGCGGATGATGGTGAATGGTGAATTTTGCTTTGCAAATGAACAGTCAATTTTAGAGATCAATAAATTGACAAGCGTAGCGGATTAATCATTCACGATTAACTTTTAACATCCTGCTGTAATAAACCGCCCCGTCAAAAATTCTATGGAATTTTCGCCACCCCTCCATTTCGGAGGGGAATTGCGGTTAAGGATTTTGGCAGTTCTTTTTGATTTCCAATGATATTCTGGCATACTCAGCTGGCAATTGCAGCGGATTGAATTCTTTACCATTACCTGTCGAATCCATTGTCACTATTTGCTTGATAGTTAAATGACGAATTTCAACCCTTAAAAATTGACAAGCAAAGCGGATTGATCATTCATGATTGACTTATTATCGCTCCACCAGTTCTTTCACCTGTTCTCCGTAAAAGTCGGTTTCCGATTTATTTATTTTCAGCAGTTGATACCATTTCCGGAAGGCTCCGATAAAGACGACCAGCATCAGAACCATCGCAATTACTGCTAAGGAAGCCAGTAAATACTGTCCTTTGGGAATATAGATGGTTGTTACCTGGATGTATCCTGCCCAAAAAGTAATAACGGCCATAAAGACTCCCGGAATTGCTGAGCATAGTGCATATTTTCCACGGTTTAACCGGATGAGCATCGTTGTACAGACAATCAGCCCACAAGCCGCAAGAAGCTGGTTGCTGATCCCAAACAGGGGCCAGATGCTGCTCACATTTCCTGTAAAAACAAGATATCCCCATGCAAAAGTGAACACCAGGCTGCTGATGATAATACCGGGCGTCCAGTTCTTATCGTTAAATTTAGGAATAACGGAGCCCAGCATTTCCTGTAAAAAGAAACGGCCGACTCTTGTTCCTGCATCGATAGCGGTAAGGATAAACACAGCCTCAAACATGATGGCGAAGTTGTACCAATAGGCCATCAATTGGTCCATGTATGGGATTTTATTGAAAATATGGGCCATTCCTACAGCCAGCGATACGGCACCTCCCGTTCTTCCATGAAGATCAATACCGATTCTCTGTGAAAAGTAATCAATATCAACCCCGTGAAGGGAAGGGTGGGCAGCGAGAAAAGCGTCGTAAGACTCTTTCGGGGTATTGATCGCAAAATAATCGCCGGGCATCAAAGTACAGGCAGCAATCAATGCCATTAAAGCTACAAAACCCTCTACCAGCATCGCTCCGTATCCTACAAAAAGAATTTCTCTTTCTTTGTTCAGCATTTTAGGGGTGGTTCCTGTTGCAATTACGGCATGAAATCCTGATATTGCTCCGCAGGCAATCACAATAAAGATAAAAGGCAATACCGGTCCGCCAATCACCGGTCCGCCGCCATTGACAAACTGGGTAAGGGCCGGCATCTGTATTGTAGGGTGGATCACGATAACGCCGATAGCCAGCATAATGATCGTTCCGATTTTCAGATACGTTGAAAGATAATCTCTTGGCACCAGAAGCAGCCATACCGGCAGCACCGAAGCCAAAAATCCGTATAACGGAATGGCGATGGAAATGGTGGTAATATCCCATGAGAAAAGACTGTTCATGGTTTCATTCTGCATCAGGTTGTGGCCGCCGATGATTCCGGCGATCAACAAGACCCCGCCTAAAATGCTGGCAAAAGTTACTGAGTTTTTCCTGTACCGCATGATCAGTCCCATAATAATGGCAATCGGCATGGTAATAATAACGGTAAACAGCGACCATGAAGCTTCGTGCATTGCGTTGATGCAGGCTAAAGATAATCCGGCCAGCGTAAGGATCAGAATAAATAAAATAGCAAAACCGGCTACCGTTCCTGTGGTCTTACCGATTTCCTTAGAGGCAATGGTCGCGAGGCTTTGCCCTTTATGGCGCACAGAGGCAAATAAAACCACCATATCATGCACCCCGCCGCCCAGCACACAGCCTATCAGGATCCATAAAGCTCCGGGAAGATACCCGAACTGTGCGGCCAGAACCGGCCCTACCAAAGGTCCGGCTGCGGCAATAGCGGCAAAGTGGTGCCCGAAAAGGACATTTTTGTTGGTCGCCACATAATCTTTTCCATCAGCAAATTCTACGGCAGGTGTGGTATTATGATCATTCAGCTTCAGTACTTTATTGGCCATGAAAATACCATAAAAACGGTAGGCGATGGCAAAAATCAGTACGGAAACGAAGACGATGGTCAGTGCGTTGATATTATTTAATGAATCCATATCGTACAGTTTTTTTTATGAATAAAAGAATTATTGGTTGGTTTTGTTTTAAATAATTTAAACAAAGGCCAAGTTAATTATTTTAAGCATACAAAACGGCGATATGTATATCAATTTAGCAAATTAATATATTGTTTAGGTATAGTTTATTGATACTGATGACGCTGGGATTAATACCTATACCAATTAATTGATGACGGCATTTATTTTCTGCCAGAGTACATCATCGAAATCTGATAATGCCAGGTTTACGTTATCTGCAGCATCGCCCATTCTGATAATCACCAGCTTTCTGCCGGGAACCACATAGATTTTCTGATCATTTTTTCCTAGAGCACAGAACATATCATCCGGCGCATTCGGGATCAGCTTTCCATTGAACTGAATTTGAGTCTGCGGAAGGTGATAGCTGGATTTCCCGTTCAGCCACCACAAATACCCGTAAGCAAGATTGATATTCTGGGAAGTACTGACAGCACTTTGAAAATAAGTGGGGCTGACGATCTGATTGCCGTTCCAGCTGCCGTTGTTCAGGGCCATTAGTCCGAAACGGGCCATGCTTCTGGTGTTGCTCCAATAGACACTGTTGTCGCCATTCTGGATCCAGCTTCCGGTCATTCCGATTTTATCCCTTAGTTTTGTATTGAAATACTGCGGCCACGTCTGGCTGGTAGCCGCTGCCACCACATCCTGAAGCTTAACATATACGTTATGATACGCCCACCGTGTCCCCGCATCGGCTTTGTATTTTAAATTGGCTGCACTTACATCATCGCCCAGGCTGTCATCCAGTCCTGAAGTCATGGTAAGCAGATTCCGGCAGGTAATCAGGTTTTCTTTCGCCAGAGGAGTGCTGGTCCACCCGGTTCCGAGGTAATCGGAAACCTTACTGTTGATATTTAGAAATCCTTCCTGTTCGGCAATGCCCGTTACGGCTGAGGTCAGTGTTTTTCCGGCGCTTGCCCAGTACCAGGGTGTTGAAGCGGTGTGTCCCGAGAAATAATTTTCCACGACGATTCTACCGTTTTGAAGGATCATAAAGCTTTTGGAATGCTTGGTCTCGAGATAATTCAGCAGGTCCTGAACCTTGTCCTGACGCCATCCCAGGGAGGAGAGGTTTTTGGTTTCCCAAATATCGCTGTTTAATGGCGGAAAATACATGGATTCTGAAGCTGAAGGTACTTCAACCGGTGCAGAATTTTCGTCGGAGCTGTTTCCGCTGCACCCGCCGGCGATTATACAAAATAGAAAAACAGAGTATAAATTTTTTACATTCATAAGAAATTAGTTTTAATTCTGTTTTTTTAGATGGTTGAAATACCATTGGGTTAAAAACAAAATGTTAAAGTTATGCTAATTCTTAGAATGAGGTTGGAATTTTATTTTTTATGAGTGGTAATAAACTGTACCATTTCGTCAGTAAGCTGGTCCATATAAGCCCGATCTGTTTTTCCGAAACCATGAATGCCGTCCTTTACCACGACCAGGGTTGCTTCTACGTTTTGCTTTTTCAGCTTTCTGACCAGTTTTTTCGAATGTTTCAGAGGAGCTACTTTATCCTTGTCGCCATGAAGAATGAAAGTAGGAATTCCGCCTTCGGTATCATTAATGGGTGAGACCGTTTCCAGATAGTCGATGGCTTTTCTTTTTTCTTTGTTGATATCATAACCTGAAATCCCGTACACCAGTTTTTCCCTGATTTCGACAATCGGCTTAAAAAACCATCCTACAATGGTAACGGGAACTTTACCCAATCTTGTGTGTAAAAGCTTATTCAGATCTGTAGGCCCGAAATTGTCTACCACATAATTTACTTTTGCGGAATATGATGAGAGTTCCGGGCTTCCCATATACTCACTGTCGGGCGTATAAGCTGCAAGAAGAGACATATGTGCCCCTGATGAAGCTCCGAAAAAACCGATATTGTCCGGATCAAAATGATACTGCGCTGCATTTTTACGTACCCATCTCACGGCATCTTTCGTATCTTCAATGGGTACCGGAAAATGCACCGTTTCACTAACCAAAGTATAATCGATACTGATTACGGCATAATTTTTTTCAACGAGCTTTAAAATGAAACGTTCGATGTAATTATCTGCCCTTACTACCTGGTCGCCTTTGGCCCAGGCACCGCCATGTACATAAACAACTACCGGAAGTTTTTCCGCCGTCTGATTTTTAGGCCGGTAGAGATCCAGGGAAACCGGTTTTCCAAGGGGATTGTTTTTATAAATAATATTTTTGGTCAATGCAGTTCTTTCCGGAAGGAGGGTGCTGGGAGGAAGCTTTTGTTCAGGCAGTTCCTGGGAAAATACTGATGTAAAAGAGGTTAGAAAGCAAATAAAAAACAGGTTTAAAAAAAACCTGTATAATATATTTTGATGGGATTGTTTCATAAATATAGGCTGAGACCGTCTGATTTTTTCTCTGCAGAAAAGTTATCAAAAGTCTTACCAATTATTATTTTTCCGCCCTCATAAAATTTTTGACATTCTTTACAGAACAAGTTCCTGAAACAACTTTTCAAACGTTTTTTCAAGTTGTTTTGATTTCCCCGGATGAGGTCTTGAAGTCTGTACCGAAGCACTCCGTACAGCCGTAAGCCAACGGAACCGGTCCGGAATATCAAGCTGGGCGATCGGCCCGCCGTCTTTTCTGCCTTCTGCAATTTTTTTGAAACTTTCCAGATTCTGGCGTACGTCTTCATAGTCGAGTTTGCTTCTCATCAGCCGGAATTTATCGGGACACAGGTAAAATTCCACTTTAATAAATTTTTCTTTTTTAGAAAACATCACCAGTCCGATATTGAAAAATTCTTCCCTTTCAACCTTTGGAACGAGGCGGATCACTGCATATTCGTAAATTTTATCCTCTTGCATTTTTGGCTTCATTTAAAAAGATTACAGAATGTTCCAGTCTTGTTTTCAGGAAGTTGAAGTAAACATCACGGATTTCGTCCGGGCTTTCTTCGGCATCATCCCAATGCAGCCAGTCCTGCGGAATCTGGTCCACGATTTTCCTGAAAACGGCATCATTTAAAACTTCTTTGGCCATCTGATCAGCTTCATCGAGCTTTGCAGCCTGAGGAAGCAGAACATGATCCTTCACATATTTGAAAGGTGTTTTAGCAGCCGCATCGAAATTCTGCCAGGAATGGTGGAAGTAAAAAGAAGCCCCGTTATCGATGATCCACAATTCCTTATGCCACATCAGCATATTGGTATTTTTAAAGGTACGGTCGATATTGGTAATAAAGGCGTCCAGCCAGACGATTTTTGAAGCCAGAAGCGGATCCACGGAAATGCTGGGATCATAGGTGATCGATTCCGAAAGATAATGAAGTCCGAGATTTAGTCCTTCTGAATTCTTCAGGAGATCCTGGATTTCTTCATCGGCTTCCGTCCTCCCGAAATCCACATCAAGATTCACAAAAACCAGCTCGGGAATTTTTAAACCCAGCGCTTCGGTAATTTTTCCGCCTAGCAATTCGGAGATCAGCATTTTCACGCCATGTCCTGCACCACGGAATTTGAGTACATATTTAAAATCATCATCAGCTTCTGCCAAAGCGGGGAGCGAACCTCCCTCACGAAGCGGCAGGATATAACGCATCACCGTTACCGTTCTTAAGTCCAACATGAAGCAAAAATAAGGTTTTCCTTTGTGTTTCATTCTATTTTTAATATTTTTAAGAGAGAATTGAGTTTGAGAATCCGATAAATAAGTGCTGTATTCTATTCAGGTTAAATGCTGTTTAGCCGAAATAAACGTACTTTAATAATAAATTGAATAAAAAAGAAAAATATGGGAATTACAAGAAAGCAGAATATCATTATTTCAAATCCTGAGACAAGGGATTTTCTGGCTGATGCCTTTTATCCTGAAAACGGAAGCAGGCTACCGCTGGTTATATTTGTTCACGGTTACAAAGGCTATAAAGACTGGGGTGCCTGGAACATCATGGCAGAAAAGTTTGCGGAAGCCGGTTTTTTCTTTGTTAAATTTAATTTTTCACATAACGGAACGACGGTTGAGGATCCGCTGAACTTCGGTGATCTCGAAGCTTTTGGCAATAACAATTACTCCAAAGAACTTTCCGATCTGGGTGTGGTTATCGATTATTTTGCTTCCGATCATGTGGACAAAGATAAAATCGTCCTGATAGGCCACAGCAGGGGAGGAGGAATTTCCATTATTAAAACCTATGAAGATGAACGCATCCATGGTCTGATCACATTGGCCAGTGTAGATACCTTGGACCGCTTTCCGAAAAATGAAGCTTTTGAAAATTGGAAAAAAGCCGGGATATATTATGTAGTGAACGGAAGAACCAAACAGGAAATGCCTCATTATTACCAGTTCTATAAAGATTATGAAAAAGATGTGCACCGTTTTGATGTGGAGCGGGCAACTGAAATGGCAAAAGCCCATTTCTTAATTATCCACGGAACAAATGACGAAAGTGTACCGGTAAAAAATGCCGAGCATCTTCACCTGCTGCATCCGAATTCGGAATTATATCTGATTGAAAATGCCGATCACACGTTTGGGGCAAAAGAGCCATGGGAAAATGCCGGGCTCCCTGAAAGCCTTAGTTTGTTAGCGGAAAAATGTATCCGGTTCATTAAAGAAAAAATATAAATTTACGGAGATGTAGTTTTTTTCTCAAAAAATATTGGCCATTACTAAAAAATTCATATCTTGGTGATTAATATTATTAACCTAAAATTCAGATTATTATGAAAAAATTACATCAAGCTCAGAAATTAAATCGGGAAGCTCAAAAAAACGTTTTGGGAATGGGGCCGACTTCTCCTTCCTGCGCCCCGACCGGATGTTATGATAACGCCATCAACAACAGCAATGACCGGTGCTTTATTCTTTCCTGTCCTTCGGTACGTGGTTATATGCAAACCGTTAACGGAACCCGTAAATGTTGTTTTTTTTAAACTGTAAATATCTTTTAATAAACTAAATTTATAATAATACATCTAAATTCAGATTACTATGAAAAATTCAAATCTAAAAAATGCTCAGAAACTGAGTCGTGAAGCACAAAAGCATATTGCAGGAGGCGACAAAGTTTTAGTATGTTCAGCCAGTGGCTGCTATAATAATTATTTTAGTGACGGACAGGGGAATTGCC
>JAKOOG010000223.1 GCA_022701545.1 Weeksellaceae bacterium
CTGCTGTTCCATAACTGGGTATCGGTGAAGAGCATTACTTTATTTACTTTTTCTCTTCTGTTCAGCAGATCTTCGATCACCAGGTAACCGTTGGTAGCGTATCCTACTTCACCTTCCCTTTTGTAGAAGGCATCCACGTTCCTCAGGATCCCGTTCTTAGGCATCGGCACCCTTTTCCAGGTGTCACCGAACATTCCCGAGATCACATTGCTGCACTGCGACTGCAGCATCATCGACATCAGCAGGCCGATATCATACAGCAAGACTTTGGATTTCGGGGAAACCGGCTGCTGCATCGATCCCGATACGTCGGCCGCGATGACCACGGAAGTATCGAAACCGAATCCTTTGATGTTCTTCGCACTCACTGTCACGGCATCTTCCAGTGCTTCCAGGACAGAGGAAAGGTAAGGCGAATCGATGGTTTTCAATTCCCGGTACGCGGCCAGGAACCTGAACGGCAGCTGCTTCGAATTTCTGACGGCTTTTTCATCCGACAGATATCTGCATATTTTTTCCATCGCCTGAGAAGAAACATTTGCTTCCAGAATATTTCTCAGGTTCCTCAGGGTCGCCATATATCCCAGCTTATTGCTGAAAATCAGTTCTTCCCATTTGTTTTTAAAGGCTGCTTTTCTTTCAGCCTCATCAGCAAATCTGGTCTGTCCCAAAACGGAAAGTTCTACTTCCCAGGTATATGGGGTTTCCAGCGAATCGTTGACGATTTTATTGAAAATAGCCTGCTGATTTTCATCTTTTGCTTTTGGATGAACCAGGAACAGTGCATCTTTCAAGGTGACTTCCGCTTTCCTGTTGTATTTGGCAAACTGGTATTCGTCGAACTTATTGAAGGCTTTCACAAGGCCTTTCTGGATTTGCTTGGAAAGTTTATTCAGCTTTTTCAGATCGGTTCTTTCATTGGCCATCTGGTAGTATGCCAGCAATTCCGTAATTTCATCTGCTCTTTGGATTACCCCGTCAACAGTCTTGCTGACTAAGTCGGTACCCGAAGCCTGCTTTGCCAATTCGGTCGTCAATACCAAAGGAATGGAACGCAGGTACATATTTTTTCTTGCATAAACCGCCAGTTTGGCTACAAATTCCGGATCGTTTTTCTGGATCAGAGACTGGATCCTCGCCAGTCTTTCGTTTCCTTTTTCATAGGTTGCGTTTGATAATCCTGTGGTCACCACAGCACTGTACAATTCTTCCGCAGGAGTCATCTTGTATGCTTTTGCACCCTCGTAGTTCGTGACTGCTTTATTCTCTTTTCTTAAAAAATTAAATTTCATGGTTACTGTTTTTTTATTAAACATTTCAGAGGATTATCGCTTTTTCCCTGATTCCTGATGCAAAGTAAGGATGCTTTTGCGCAATCTTTTTGCGTAGTTATTTTTTTTGAAAAAAAATTTTACTTAACCCTAATTACACCAATCTTCCTAGGGAAATTTATGAGAATATTTATAGGATTTGTGTTTTAAACCTTCCTTACGCTTTAATGGCAAAACTGTTAGCCGTCAATAATCAACCAGAAGAAAAAATCTATCATTCATTTAATATAAAGGAATTAATAATCAGGCGTATTCAGAAATCAGTTTTCTAGCTTTGTTTCATTAAATTTTTCACCGCATGATCAAAGGATTATACGAAACCCATATTCAGGTAAGCGACCTGGAAAAAGCCGTTGAATTTTATACCGAAGCCCTGGGATTGAAATTGGCGCACCGCGATGAAACCCGTCCGATCGCCTTTTTATGGATCGGAAAGAACAAAGCATCGATGCTGGGCCTGTGGGAGCAGAAGGAAAACCTGCAGGCGAGGCATTTCGCTTTTTCGGCCGATACGGAAGATATTTTAAATTATTCCGCTGATTTTCTGATCAGGAAAAAGCTGAAACCTTATAATTTCCTGAAAGACGGAAGTGAAAGGCCCATGGTTTTTGCCTGGATGCCGGCTTTGGCGATCTATTTTAATGATCCGGACGGCAATCAGCTGGAATTCATTTCCCTTCTGGAAGGCGATGCCCGGCCGGAATTGGGCGTGGTTTCTTATGAGGAGTGGATGGAGAAAAATGACAGATTTAAAGTTTAAATCTGTTTTGATTGCTTACTGTTGAATTTATTAATCGGATTAGCATCCGATTTCGGTGTAAATCGTCCCTTCGGAACTCTTTTGATTTTAAAACAAGACAGGCTTTGCTTTCGCAAAACCCGCCTCTATAATAACAGTTACTAGTTTTTTATTTTGTGAAGATTTCTTTCAACTGAGAAACAATGCTGCTGTTTCCGGAAACGGTAATCGCTCCGATTTTGTCGGCGATTTTTTCCATATATTCCATTTCTTTCAGCTTCCAAAGCACTTCGTTTTCTTCCATTAGTTTCGCTGTATTCAGCAAACTTCTTGTGGAAGCGGTTTCTTCACGTCTCATAATGCTGTTGGCCTGGGCTTTTTTTTCGGCAATCAAAACCTGATTCATGATTTCCTTCATTTCACCTGTCAAAATCACGTCCCTGATTCCCGCGTCGGAAGTTTTCAAGCCCAGTTCTTGAGCCTTGTTTCCCAGATTTCCGAGGATTTCTTTTCCTACGGAATCTTTTTTCAACAGCAGTTCATCCAGCGTCAAAGCTCCGACGAATTCACGCAAAGCCAGCTGCATCAGAATATACAATTGCTTATCGTATTCTTTATTTTCTATCAGCGCTTTCCCGATGTTTTCCACCTGAAAACGGACATAGAAATTAATACGAAGCATCGCTTTATCTTTTGTCAATAATTCCTGTCCTGCAATTTCCATCTGCTGCATTCTCATATCTGCCGATTTTACTTCGATGGAAGTTTCGTTGTTCCAGAAGTA
>JAKOOG010000269.1 GCA_022701545.1 Weeksellaceae bacterium
GAAAAAGATTTTAACAGAGACAAGACTTTGCTGAATGTCCTGAATCCGTTTTTGTACAATTATACTTCCTACAGTTCCGAGAAATTATTCAATCCGGAAAATATTTTATATCCTGAACCTTATCCGGTAATTGCGGAAAAAGACACCACCTTTTATGATCCTGGTAATCCGGAAAATTATTCCGTTAAAACGAGCTATTACAGTATAGATACGTTGAAGATACTAAGTTCTGATTATAAAAACAGAAGTTCTGAAATATTATCGGGAATGGGTGATCTGGGACTTGATCCCGAAGCTTTGACAAAAAGAATTATTTCTAAAAAAGCGATCGGAGACAGTACGGAAATTATATTCAAAGGGGTTGAAGCAGATCCGGAATATGATGAAGACGTTTGTATTTTTCTGGAAAATAAAATTTTATACAGTCCGGTCCATCAGGTTTCCCAAACGGCACAACAGCATCAGAACGCGGTAACGAGATACAGACTGCTTTATAAATATGATCAGGATTCGCTGCTTCATTCGTTCCAAAACTTTTCTGCTTTGCTCAGGAAGTACAATGTAGAATCACAAATAGTTCCCAAGGACCTGAATCATGATGTCTTTTATTACCGGGATCACATCCGGGAGCCTCTCAATGAGATCCGGAATACTTTTGACAGAGCTAAATTGAAGGAGAGGATTACAGTACTGGAACGCCTGTTTTATAAGCCCAATTACCTTCATCCGTCAATACAGGCTATTTTTATGGTCGTTGTCCTGAGTGTCTGGCTCGCGATCTTCCTGCTGTACCTGATCTGGAATTATATGAAAACAAGAAATCTCAGAAGGCCTGCGGAAGAAGAGATGCATCAACAATAAATTGAAGATCAATATTGTCATGTAGATGTATAAATTTTTAAAAAAAGTTGTTAAGTTTCTGAATGTGAAACTTAACAACGCTGAACGCAAAAGCGAATGAAAAATTTTTATCTGCGAATGGTTACCCCTCCATCCACTGACAGGTAGGAACCTGAGATGTAGGAAGCTTCGTCTGAAGCCAGGAACACAATGGCATTGGCGATTTCTTCCGCTTCTCCGATCCGTTTTAAAGGAACCGCCGCGGCGATGGCATTTTTGATCTCTTCCGGCGTCTGTTGATTCATTGGGGTATCGGTTAGCCCGGGCGCAACGGTATTGACCCGGATTTTCCGGTCTGCCAATTCGATGGCTGCCGTACGTGCAATGGCATCCACTGCGCTTTTTGTAGCGGCATAAGCTCCCATCTGCGCATATCCGCTTACCGAAACTCCGGACGAAATAAGAATGATGGAGGCTCCTTCTGCTAAGTGGGGAATAAGTTTCTGCAAGGTAAAGAACAGTCCTTTCACATTGATGTTGAAAAGATCATCAAATACTTCTTCTGTCGTTTCTTCTATTGAAAATTGTTTTGCAATTCCTGCATTCAGCACCAGCACATCAACTTTTTTTCCACTTTCTGAAACTTCCCTTTCCAGCGCTGCGATATCTTCCTGTTTAGAAATGTCAGAGGCAAAGGTTTTGAATTTTGGGCTGTTAATAGCTGATGATGCTTGGTCTAAACTACCGGTATTTCTTCCTGTTACCAGAACGTCTGCTCCTTTTGCGATAAACGTTTTTGCGGTGGCTAATCCGATTCCTGCACTTCCGCCGGTAATGATTACATTTTTATCTTTGAAATTCATTTTTTTAATTTTAAATGATGAAATTAATTTTTGTCTGAGACTTTTGAATGATGTGTTTTTGAAATCGATTTCTTTAACGGGACAAATTTAAGATGAATAAATTTATTTTAGTAACTTTGTAACTAAAAGTAACAGTAACTTTTGAGTAACAAGGTAACTTATGCAGGAAATAAAATGCTCGGATAACGACACCAACAAAAAACAAATTATGGCGGTTCATGATGCCATGGACGTTTTGAATGGCAAATGGAAAATCTCAATCATCTCATCCGTCTGCTATTATAACAAACGGCGTTTTTCTGATATCCTGAACGACGTGAAAGGCATTTCCAATAAAATGCTCAGCAAAGAACTGAAAGAGCTGGAGATGAACCGGCTCGTAAAACGGATCGTGCTCGATACGCAACCTGTAACGGTGCAGTATCAACTGACAGAATACGGTCTGACTTTAAAAAGAATTATTGACACCCTGGCCGATTGGGGAACAGAACACCGAAAGGTCATCGTTGGGAAATAAAAAGTGCTGTGTCGCTTTCAGTACAAAGACTGGACGACAAGATGGTATTGATCTGAGCTTTACGTTTACCGGGCAATAAATCCGATAAAACATCACGAAACGCTGCCACATAACCTTTAAATTCGTAACTTCACATCTTTAAAATTATTCAAAAAATGACTTCAAAGGAAAAAGTAGCTGCGCTTCGCGAAGAGATGCAGAAAAATAATGTTGATGCATTTATAGTATATTCCGCGGATCCGCACATGAGCGAATATCTGCCCCAGGAGTGGCAGGAAAGAGCCTGGCTGTCAGGATTTCTGGGTTCTGCAGGTTTTGTGGTAATCACTAAAGACAAAGCAGGACTCTGGACCGACGGACGGTACTTTACCCAGGCACCGATTGAGCTGGCCGGATCGGGAATCGACCTTTTCAAGGATGGAATGGAAGGGACCCCGAATTACATCGACTGGATCATCTCTGAAATTCCCGAGAACGGAAAGGTAGCCGTAAATGCTGTAGCAACTTCCCATGCCAACTGGGAACTCCTGACGGAAAAATTAAACGCTAAAAATATTACCCTTGTCGATCTTCCTTTGTTGAAGGAAATCTGGAAAGACCGGGGAACTCCATCTAAAAACCCGATCTTTGTACACCCTGTTGAAAGAGCCGGAAAATCGGTGATCGATAAAATTGCGGCCATCCGCCAGAAAATGGAGGAGCAATGTGCCACCATCCATATTATTTCCAGCCTGGACGATGTGGCCTGGACTTTAAATCTCCGAGGAAGCGATGTGGAAAGCAATCCCGTATTTTTAGGTTACCTGATCATTACAAAAAATGATGCTAAACTTTTCACTGACCTCGATAAGATGGATGTGGAATCCAGAAGGCAGCTGGACGAAGCGTGGGTAAAAATGATGCCGTACGAAGAATTCTATAACTGCCTGAAAGCATTCAGCAATGAGAAAGCTCTGGTCTCCCCAAACAGCAACCAGTCGATCTTTGAAGCATTGCAGCCGGATAATGAATTCATCAAAGCGGCGGTTCCTGGGAATCTGATGAAAGCCCAGAAAAATGATACGGAACTGGAAGGTTTCAGGAAAGTGATGGTGCGTGACGGCGTGGCTATGGTAAAATTCCTGTACTGGCTGACGCATCATGCCGGAAAAGAAGCCATGAACGAATATTCCATCGGTGAAAAGCTGAGAAGTTTCCGTGCAGAAGGAGAGAACTTCGTGGGGGAAAGTTTCGGAAGCATTGTTGGATATAAGGACAACGGAGCCATTATGCATTACTCCGCAAAAAAAGAAGGCAGCAAGGACGTGACCAACGACGCCAGTATTCTGGTAGATTCCGGAGGCCAATACCTTGAGGGGACTACCGATATTACAAGGACTTTGGCTTTAGGGGCGGTTTCCGAAGAATTTAAAAGGAACTCGACGCTGGTTCTTCAGGGACTGATCCGTCTGTCGATGGTGAAATTTCCGAAAGGGACGCGGGGGGTGCAGCTGGATGCCGTTGCCCGGTTGCCGTTGTGGATGGAAGGCAAAGACTACAACCACGGAACCGGCCATGGGGTAGGAAGTTTTATGAATGTACACGAAGGCCCTCAGAACATCCGGAAAGATATGAATCCGCAGGAGCTGATGGTCGGAATGGTGTGCTCCAACGAGCCGGGATATTACCTGGAAGGAGAATACGGCATCCGTCACGAGAACCTGATCGCGGTAAAAGAATCCGAAACGACGATCCACGGGACGTTCTATGAGTTTGAAACGCTGACGTTCTGTCCGTTCTTCAAAGATACGGTTGTAAAGGAACTCCTTTCTGAAAATGAAGTTGCCTGGCTAAATGCTTATCACAAAACCTGTGAAGAAAAACTGGCGCCGTTCCTGGAAGGAGAGGTGAAAGAATGGTTCCTGGAGCTGGTAAGCCCGCTTTAGAAAATGAAGACAGCCATGTTAAGATTAATCTGAAACTGAAATTTGCATCACTGCAAAAGTTCCAGAAGATAGTTGTTGAATGAGGTTGATTGGTATAGGTTAAAAAAGTTCATTTTTAAATTCTCCGATTTTAATTTTTTGAGAATTTTATTAAATCCGTTTTAGCCATCTTTAAATAAAAAGTCGTCCTGCAAAATTCTGCGGGACGACTTTTTTTATATGGAAGTACCGTATTTTTACGGATATTATCTTAGGGTTTCCCCTGAAGCTGTTGAGGCCTTCCGATCTTATCTTTGTCCCAACAAACATCATTCATATCTTCAATAGTAAATTCAAAACAGGCAAATCATCTCAGTTTCTGAGGTGATTTTCTGTTCCTGGTAAAAAGAGGTGAATAAATCAATGGTGAATTTTCCTTGGCAAATGAGTCGTAAACCTGTTTTCTGAATTGACAAGGGGAATGAATAAAAACGGTTTATAAAATCTTCAGATATAGACCATCGTTCATATTATTCATCACCCCCTAGCCCGGATAGGAACGGATACCCCGCAGCACGGGAAGGGCAGCGTTGGCTTAAGCCCAGGCCGGGAAAGGCGTGAGGAGTAGCAGTGGATAGCCGGAAAAAGCTCCTGAAAAAACGGCTTTTAATGATGAATTTTGCTTTGTAAGTGAACCGTGAATCTTGCTGGCGCAACTGAATAGAGAATTGTTTATTCGAAAAATTGATAAGCAGGACAGATTTATTATTGATACGGTTAAACCTTACTTTGTAGGTATTGACCATCCTAAAATTCACAAGCGGAGCGGATTCGGCATTCACTATTGTCTTCATCCCTCCAATTGCGGCAATAGACAAACGGTATGGTGTTTTGCGATTAAAATCCGTAAATTTGCGGCATGAATAACGATACCATTTGTGCGCTGGCTACGGCCAACGGAGTAGGGGCTTTAGGCATTATCAGGGTTTCAGGGAATGAGGCTTTATCTGTGGTTCAGACCTCTTTTCCGGGAAAGAACCTGGCCAGGCAGAAATCCCATACCATTCATTACGGTTATTTTATGGATGGGGAAGAATCGATCGATGAGGTGATGCTTTCGATATTTCTGGCTCCGAAGAGCTTTACGACCGAAAATTCGGTGGAAATTGCTTTCCACGGCTCCCCGCATATTGGAAAACGTATTCTGGAAACATTGATTAAAAACGGGGCACGGATGGCCAAAGCCGGAGAATTTACCTTACGGGCTTTCATCAACGGCCGGATCGACCTGTCCCAGGCCGAGGCGATTGCCGATGTCATTGCCTCCGAAAACGAAGCTTCCCGGAAAGTTGCCATCAGTCAGCTGAAAGGGGGAATCACCAATGAAATTTCGTTTCTGAGAACCGACCTTCTGAACTTTGTTTCATTAATCGAACTGGAGCTGGATTTTGCAGAGGAGGATGTGGAATTTGCAGACCGCAGTGCCCTGAACCAGCTGCTCGATAAGATTACCCTGAAATTAAATTCGCTGATCGAAAGTTTCCAGTACGGAAACGCTATTAAAAACGGAACTGCCGTTGCCATTATCGGAAAACCGAATGCCGGAAAATCGACGCTGCTGAATGCACTTTTGAAGGAAGAACGTGCGATTGTCAGCAATATTGCCGGAACGACGCGGGATACGATCGAAGAGGTGCTGCACATCAAAGGCCATGCGTTCCGCCTGATCGATACGGCCGGGCTGCGTGAAACAATGGATGAAATCGAAGCCATCGGGGTGAAAAAAGCGAGGGAGAAGGTAGCGAATGCCAATATCCTCGTGTACCTGGCTGATGCCGGAACCGCCGATTTTTCGGAAGATGTCGAAATGATTCAATCCCTGCTCAGAGACGACCTGAAACTGATCATCTGCGCTACGAAAATCGATGAAGTGATCCCCACCCAATACGAAAAAGTAGAGGATGCCTTCCGTCAGGCAATTACCCACGAGTTTGATTTCATTAAAATTTCTGCCGTTGAAAACCAGAACATCCAGGACCTTAAAAACGAATTGTCTTCCTATGTCGAACAACTGAAAGCCTCTGAAAACAACGTGGTCATCACCAACCAGCGCCACTTTGAAGCCTTACGGAAATCCCTCGACGCCATAGAGAAAGTCAAAGAAGCCATCACCTCCCGGATTTCCACCGAACTCCTGGCCTATGAACTGCGCAACGCCCTGGAATATCTCGGTGAGAT
Organism: Weeksellaceae bacterium; assembly: GCA_022701545.1. Lineage (GTDB taxonomy): Bacteria > Bacteroidota > Bacteroidia > Flavobacteriales > Weeksellaceae > Chryseobacterium. The sequence goes on from JAKOOG010000269.1 coordinate 6,363, forward strand.
TTCAGGGGAAGTGACGAATGACGAGGTGCTGGGGAATATTTTTTCGAAGTTTTGTATCGGGAAATAAATTAGCTTTTCTTTGATTTCTTTTTCTTTCTTTCGGTTGACTATCAGATATTTATATAATTTTTATTTTCTCTTCTTAGTGTTTATTTATATATTTGTACACCTGGTGTACACCTTGAGCTACTA
>JAKOOG010000325.1 GCA_022701545.1 Weeksellaceae bacterium
GTTGTGCGTAATATTCAGGATCATAATGATCACCAGAATAGCACCTCCATATGGGATATAAGAAGCAATAGCTTCCATTACTCTTGTAATAATAATTGGCCATCCTGCGTGAGCTGCGTGCTGAATACAGTAGAAAAACAATACTGCAGCACTGATTCCGAAGAAAAATACAGCTACAAAGTGAATAGATGCCAATGGCGAATTGTGAATCTGCATTGTTGCGTGCTCAAGATGAGCCTGCTCGTCCTGCGGACCCACCTGCTGGCTTGAGTGCGTAGGTGCATCATGACCTGAAGCGTGTACTTCATGCATCATGTGCTGAATTTTCTCAGTAGATAAACCGCTATTCAGGAAATAACCGGCTATGAAAAGAACCAAACCTACAACAAGAAGTATGAGAGAAGTTGATTTTAATTTTGGTGAAAAACTATACATTTCTTTTCTTATTTTTTAGTTTCGGTAGTCGTTTCTGGTTTCGCAGCAGCAGGTGCCGGGGCTGCCGTAGCAGATGCCGTTGTTGCTGTGGCCGTAGCGGTTGCAGCAGCAGGTGCGGCAGCGCCTTTTTTGAAGGCATTGATCACATACATGGCTACTCTCCATCGGTCTCCTGCGTTCAATTGGCCTGCATAAGATCCCATCGCATTTCTACCGTTTGTTATTACATAATGAACAGACCCTACCGTAATTTCTCTGTCAGCATAGTTCGGTACACCGGAGAATGCCCCCGATTGTACGATCGGTCCCTGTCCGTCTCCACCTACTCCGTGACAAGCGCCACAGGTTTTCTCGAAAAGGTTTTTTCCTCTTTCAAGATCCTTTGCTGCATTGGCAGGATTCAGAGGAGAAGCGGTTACTGTTTTGGAAGCGTCGTACCCTGCATTATACTGATCCGGTGTTTTAGGAAGCAAAGCTTCTTCAAAAACACCGTCTTTGTTCTGTGCAACGGATCCTTCTACCGGAGTAAGTCCTGTAGCGCCGTTATTTCTTACGAAAGCAGGGATTTCATTTTCATGGTCCGAATAAGCATCTTGAGCTTTCATCAAAGGATCGTAAGCTACCGGGAAATACATGTCCGGGAAATAAACCAGCGGTGTATTGTCTTTCGGTCCGCAAGAGTTAAGTAAAACGGTTGTTAAACCTAAAACTGCTGCAATTCTTAATACATTCTTTTTCATTTTAAGCATCTTTAACCGTTATTTCTTCAACTCCCGTTTCAATAAGCAACTGCTTTACGGATTCTACATCCTCAGTTACGAATTCCATCATGAATTTATCGTCCGTTGTTCTCGGATCCGGGTTTTGTGCCGGTGCTCCGGGATACATTTTGTTTCTTACAAGGAATGTCAATGACATCATGTGAGCCGCGCAGAATACCATAAGTTCGAACATCGGTACTACAAATGCCGGCATATTGTGTGCCCAGTCGAAAGCCGGTTTACCACCGATGTTCTGTGGCCAGTCGTGATTCATCACATACCAGGTTACAGTTGCTCCGATCGTTACCCCGTAAAGAGCGTAAAGAAAGGCGGCATCAGAAATTCTTGTTTTCTTTAAACCTAAAGCTTTGTCTAGCCCGTGAACCGGAAACGGAGTATATACTTCGTTAATTGCGATTCCTTTATCGTTGAATGCCTTAACGCCGTTCATCAAATCGTCGTCGTCGGCATAAAGTCCGTATACAATTTTAGTGGTGCTCATCTCCTTCTTTTGCTTTATAAGTTTCACCTGAGATTTTCAAAATCGATTTTAATTCGGCCTGTGCGATTACAGGGAATGTTCTTGCGTATAATAAGAATAATACGGAGAAGAATCCGATTGTTCCCAAATATACTCCAACATCAATGATCGTCGGCTTAAACATCGTCCAAGATCCAGGTAAGTAGTCTCTTGAAAGGTTGATAACGATAATGTCAAAACGCTCAAACCACATCCCGATGTTGATGATCAGTGCAATAATGAAAGTTGCAATAATGTTGGTTCTAACTTTCTTGAACCAGAAGAATGCAGGGATAATCAGGTTACAGGTAATCAACGCCCAGAATGCCCACCAGTAAGGACCTACGGCAGCACCCGGAGAAAGATATGTAAAGTCTTCAAATCTTGATCCTGAATACCATCCGATGAAATATTCCGTAGCATAAGCTACCGTTACCATACCACCGGTTAAGATGATTACGATGTTCATGATTTCAATGTGATACATGGTAATGTAATCTTCAAGGTGACATACTTTTCTTGCGATCAGCAACAATGTCTGTACCATGGCGAATCCTGAGAAGATCGCTCCGGCAACGAAGTAAGGAGGATAGATCGTCGAGTGCCATCCTTTAATTACCGACGTGGCGAAGTCAAAAGATACCGTGGTGTGTACCGAGAATACGAGTGGTGTAGCCAAACCTGCAAGAACCAAAGAAAGCTCTTCGAATCGTTGCCAGTGTTTTGCTTTACCACCCCAGCCGAAGGCAAGGAATGTATAAATCTTTTTAGTCCAAGGTGTTTTTGCTCTATCTCTGATCATTGCAAAGTCAGGAATCAATCCCATGAACCAGAATACCGTAGATACGGAGAAATACGTAGAGATTGCGAATACGTCCCAAAGCAGGGGCGAGTTAAAGTTCCCCCAAAGAGAACCGAACTGGTTCGGTAAAGGGAATACCCAATATCCTACCCAGACTCTACCCATGTGGATTACCGGAAAGATGGCCGCCTGTACTACTGCGAAGATCGTCATCGCTTCTGCAGATCTGTTTACCGACATTCTCCATCGTTGTCTAAATAATAATAATACCGCTGAGATTAGTGTTCCGGCGTGACCGATACCTACCCACCATACAAAGTTAGTGATATCCCAACCCCAGTTAATAGTTCTGTTAAGCCCCCATGCTCCAATACCTGTTCCGATCGTATAGGCGATACACCCGAATCCATAGATGAATAGAACCAGGGCTGCATACAATGAAATCCACCATAATTTGCCTGCTCTTTCTTCGATAGGTCGTGCGATATCTTCCGTAATATCGTGATAAGTTTTGTGACCAATAATTAGAGGTTCCCTTATCGGAGCTTCGTAATGTCCTGACATTTTTTACCTATTTATTATTTAAACGTTATTTTTCTACTCTGTTTCTTACTTTGGTGTGATAGAACACATTTGGTTTGGTTCCGATCTCTTCAAGTAAATAATATCTTCTGTTATCAGCGTATAATTTTCTGATGTCAGATTCTTTGTCATTCATATCTCCGAACTGGATGGATCCTGTAGTACAAGCTTTTGAACATGCTGTCTGGAACTCTCCGTCTTTTACGATTCTACCTTCTTTTTTAGCTTCAAGAATGGTTGTCTGGGTCATCTGGATACATAATGAACATTTCTCCATTACCCCTCTTGTTCTTACCACGACATCCGGGTTAAGGACCATTCTTCCAAGATCGTTGTTCATATTGAAGTCGAACTTGTCATTCAGGTTATACGTAAACCAGTTGAAACGTCTTACTTTGTACGGACAGTTGTTTGCACAATATCTTGTACCGATACATCTGTTGTAAGCCATGTGGTTTTGTCCCTGCTTACCGTGTGAAGTTGCCGCTACCGGACATACTGTTTCACAAGGGGCATGGTTACAGTGCTGACACATCACCGGCTGGAAGATCACATCCGGATTATCCGCAGGGTGGTTCAAGGCACCGCCTTCTTTATTAAATGCTGTTCCGTATAATTCCGGAACGGCCATTCCTTCTTTCAATCCTTCATATACTTCCACTTTCTGTCTTGAAGAATAGTAACGGTCGATTCTTAACCAGTACATATCTCTGGACATTCTGATCTCTTCTTTCCCTACTACAGGAACGTTGTTCTCTGCCTGGCAGGCAATAATACAAGATCCGCATCCTGTACATGAGTTCAGGTCGATCGACATGTTGAAGTGAGGACCGTCCGTATCATCAAAGGCATCCCAAAGATCGATTTTTCTTGCAGGAAGCGCCCCGCTGATGGTGTGGTATTCCAAAGGTCTGTTCCATCCTTTGTGCTCGTCGTCAAATGCTACGTTTAAGAAATCAGCCAAAGGAACTTCTTTAGCAATTTCATAACGTCCCATCAGGGTGTTCTGAAGCTGGATTCCTGCGAACTCGTGGTCTTCCCCTGTTTTTTCGATTTTAACGTTGGAAACCGCTAAGTTGGAACCATCGAACAAAGGATAAGCATTTACTCCGGTATCTGCTGTTGCTCCTGAGTTTTTCTTACCGTAACCAAGCGCAAGACCTACCGACCCTTCTGCCTGTCCCGGCTGAACGAATACAGGAACATCTTTGATCGTAACTCCGTTTACCGTAAGGTTAACGATTGAACCGTCAAGCTGCATTCTCGCGTTAAGGTCGTTGTCGATCCCTAATCTTTCGGCATCTTTAGGAGACATCGTCAGGTAATTGTCCCAAGACATTCTCGTAAGCGGATCCGGTAATTCCTGCAACCAAGGGTTGTTGGCTTGTGTACCGTCTCCCATTGACGTTTTCGTGTACAATACCAGTTCCAGGTCGGAAGGTTTGAACCCGCTTACTTCGGCAACAGCCTGGGCTCCGTTTCCTCCCGAATAAGCCAACATGGTAGTGTTATTCGAGGTATTGATCCCGTTATATAGTGCTTTGTTAAAAGAAGTGGCTCCTAAAATAGAGGTCGCACTTGCTTTTAAATAATCATAATAATTGTTGGCAGCATTGTTTTTACCATTTTTCCAAACCAATAAAGATTCTTCAATCTGTCTCGATTTGTAAATTTTCTGGATGGTAGGCTGCATTAATGAATATACACCGCTCTGAGGCTCGATATCTCCCCATGATTCAAGCCAGTTGGCTACAGGGATTACCGCTTTCGCTGCTTTGTACATTTCATTTTTCTTATCGGCAACGGCGATTACATAAGGAACTTTAGTTAAAGACTTTTTGAAATCTTCTCCTTTGTAGTAAGAATAAATCGGGTCTACGTTGTTTGCGATCAATACACCAACCTGACCTGCATTTACCCATCCTAAGAATTCTTGGAATCTTGCCTTGTCGAAATCTTTAAGGAAGTTGGCCTTCCCTGTGAAAGCTACCGATCCTAATTTCTGGTTGATTAGGTGAGCTAAAACCTGAGCTCCTTTGGAACCGTCAGCAAAAACAACCGCTTTGTTTCCTTTTGCCTGAAGTTCTTTAGCAATCTCGTTAGCTGTTTTATCAGAAGAACCACCGCCAACGATAGCATTGTATACTTCTACCAGGGTTTTATTTACCTGGCTAGGTTTCAGTCTGATTCTTTCATCAGAGTTAGCACCTGTCAGAGACATATTGGATTCCACTTGGATGTGCCTCAACATGGTTTCTCCCGGTTTTCTTGCTGCAGCGTAAGAAGATTCAAGACCTCCTCCGTTGTAGTCTCCTAAGAAATCTGCATGGAAAGCTACGACCAGTTCAGTCCCTTTAAGGTCGTAAACAGGCAATGCTCTTGTTCCGAAAACTTCCTGGGCTGCGTCCAGTCCTGCAGCATAAGGATATGCATCGTAGGTTACTAATTCAGCAGTAGGATATTTTGCTTTAAATTCAGCGAATAGTTTTTTGAAAGTAGGGGAAGCAAAAGAATGGGATAACAATACTATTCTTTTACCTGCAGCGTTAGCTTCTTCCAATCCCTTGATTACGAAACTGTCTACTTTATCGAAAGTTTCGTCTTTCCCTTCAAATTTAGGCTGCTTTACTTTATCATTGTCATAAAGAGAAAGTACGCTGGCCTGAGCTCTGGCGTTGGTTTTCCCTAGATCACCCGCTGCCGGGTTCGGTTCAATTTTAATCGGTCTTCCTTCTCTTGTTTTTACCAGAACGCTGGCGAAATCGAAGCCATCGAAATAAGTTGAAGCGTAATAGTTGGGAATCCCCGGAATGATGTCATGCGGTTTTACCACATAAGGAATCGTTTTGATTACCGGAGCTTCACAGGCAGCCAGGGTAACGGCTGCTGTAGAGAACCCTAATAGTTTTAAGAAATCTCTTCTTGAAGTACCGGAACCGTTGTTTTCCGCGTCTTCAAGGAAATCTTCTACAGGAATTTCTTCCTGGAACTCTTTTTGAGCCAGCTTATTGTTTAAAGCCGGATTTTTAAGTTCGTGAATACTTCTAAATTGTATTTTGTTTGAAGCCATTTGATACTTCTAATTTTTAGTTATTAATAATGACATTTACCACACTCAATACCTCCAATTGCATCTACTGTAATCTTACCACCGTCTTTAGGGTACTGCTTTTTCAGCTTGTCGTGTAGATTCTTGAAGTATTCTTTATTATAACCGTTGTTCATGTCAACTTCTGTTGTTCTGTGGCATTCGATACACCATCCCATTGTAAAGTCGTTAGCCATCTGCACAACGTTCATGGTGTCGATTTTTCCGTGGCAGGCTTTACATACCACATCGATTTTGTTGTTCGGATTCTTTTTGTTGAAAGAATTGATGATGGCTTGTTCTCCTGCTACAACGTGCTGTGCGTGGTTGAAGTATACGAAGTCCGGCATGTTGTGGATTCTTGTCCATTCAACCGGCTGTGTTTTTCCGGTGTACTGTTGTTTGGCAGGATCCCAACCTGTAGCCGCATAGATTTTCTGGATTTCTCCGTCATAGAATGCTTTGTCTTTTCCTGGCTCCATGTAGTGCTCTGCGTTGTATTCGGAGATCGTTCGGTGACAGTTCATACAAACGTTCATGGAAGGAATTTCAGATACTTTTCCGTATTTGGCACTGGAGTGGCAAAGCTGGCAGTCGATTTTCTGTTCGCCTGCGTGGATTTTGTGTGAGAAATAGATCGGCTGTTCCGGTTTGTATCCTTTGTAAACCCCGATCCACATCAGCCAGTTCCACACCCCATAAGCCGCTAAAATAGCAAGGATTGCAATAAGTCCTTTGCCGATATAGTGGTACTTCTCGTAGATTTCGCTGAACGATTTTACTCTTGATTCGTTAAGTCCTGCAAGATCCTCAGACTGGCCTAATTTTACCAGCTGTCTCAGTTTCACCAAGATCCAAACAAGAAGACCTGCAATTGCTAAAAGGGAAATGATTACTACGTTGGTGGTTGTAGAGCTTTGTGGTGCTGCATTTGCCGTTCCGGCAGCTGTCGTGTCTTTAGCAGCATCCGTTTTTACCGGCTCTGCCGCCGGAGGATTAGTGGTGTAAGCTAAGATGTCGTCGATATCCTTATCGGTAAGATTTGGAAAGACCTGCATCTCCGTCTTGTTGTACTTTTCAAAAATTTCATTGGCATACTTGTCTCCGGAAGCTCTGAGCTCCTTATTGTTTTTGATCCACTTGTGAAGCCAGTCCTTGTCTACGCCACCTTCTGTCTTTACCCGTTCTACAACCCCTTTCAGAGGTGGTCCTACAACTTGTTTGTCTAGTGCGTGACATGCAGTACAATTTGCTTTGAAAAGCTTTTCACCATTCTTAGGATCGCCGTCCTGCCCGTAAATTGAAGCACTGGTTGATAACAATAAGCCTATTGCAATCAACGTTTGTCTATAATGCTTTCTCCAACTAATCATTTAAATTATCTTATGTTAGTAAATATTGAACATTCAATCAATCCCGCAAAAATAATATTTTTAACAGGAAATTAACGGTATATAGAAAGGGGAAAATGTCATTTCTGTTTAATTTGTAACTATTCTAAATAACTGTATTTGGTATAATTTTTTAATTTGCCTAAATTTGCGCAAACAACTTTAAATGAAAAATTTGATTAAAATATTTTCGATACTGTTTCTGTTGTCATTTTACTTTGTTGATGCACAACAGGTTGTAAAAAAGGATACTTTAGCCGGTACGGAACTTACAATGACGATGGATTCGAGAGTAAATGCAGCCCTGGAAAGCATAGAAGATAAATGCTCAAAAACCTCTGCGTCAATTGTTTCCAGAGATAATGAGGATGATTACATATCTTCAAAGCCGGCAAAAATCTACGTTCCGAGCCGGGAGCTTACCAATGCGGAAATCTGCAGAAAAAATCCGAGAATTCTTGGCTATAAAATTCAGATCACCATTGTGAAAAGCAATGAGGAAGCCAACGAAGTAAAAGCGTATTTCAGGAAGCGGTTCCCGAATCTTAAAGTAGAAACGGATGCATCATTAAGACCGAATTACAAGATCCTTGCTGGAAGTTATTTCACAAAACAGAGCGCGGCTTCTGATCTCTCTAAAATCAAGGAATATTTTAAATCTGCGGTAGCTGTTCAATATAGGATTTTCTGTGCCGAAGCAAAATAATTCAATGTAAATAAATAATAAAAGCTGGGAAATTCTCAGCTTTTTTGTTTGAATTTTATTAAGATATTTAATGTGGGGATTTTAATAATAAGTCTCTAGAAACCAGAAGAATTCAGTCATTCTTAAATAATTGTTTGTCAGAAGATAAGCGGATAAAATACAGAATGCAGCAGTTAAAAAAAACAGGGTTTTAGGGGATTGCCTGTAGCTGTAAAAGAGCCACCCCAAAAGCAGAGGATATACAAAAACAAAGTGTCCGCCGTAAATAAAGGACGTATGTAAACCGAATCTCATCAGGCAGTGGATGATAAGATCCGCTACGAAAGAAATCATCAGAACCTGAACCAGTTTGTTCCGGAAATTTTTTACATAACTCCACAAAAGCATTGTCAAAAATAGGGTGATAAAAAAGTAAGGAATCCATGAAGAATAAACATCCATCAAAATGCCTTTGTAATGATAACCGCTCATGTTGTGCTTATCGCGGATGATAAAATTTGAAAACAGAATATTCCCTCCGAAAAAGTAGGAAAGAATCATATCCCAGGTTGGTGTTGCATTTACATTCGAGAACTTTTCATATTGTTCATTGGTCTTGCTGAATATGTTTTGATAGTTAAAATCGATCCTGTTTAAGTACAATAAGATAAAACATACGCAGGTAAAGATAACCCGGAAAGCGGCATTTCCAAATTTTTTCCAGCTTTTAAAAAGATTTTTTTCAAAAATAACAGGAATAAATACTTTTACAATGTTGGTTACAGTTAAACCGCCGATGGTAATTCCTGAAAATGCCAAAGCCAGTGCAGGAATTTTTTCTTCTTTTTTCAGCTTTATCGCTGCATAATGATTAAATAAAGTCAGAAGGAAAAGCGTATAGGTGAAATTTTCGGGAGTGAAAGACAATAGGATTGTCGTCGAAAATCCTCCGAAAAACAGGATAAGGGGAATGCTTAGGATTAATGGCAGACCGATGATGTTTTTCAGATATTTAAAAATCTGAAGAACACTTAAGCTGACGGCAAGGTTGCTGAGCCAGGCCAGAACAAAACGGAAATTGCCGTCCATTTTCCCATCCGAAAACAGCAACGCCAGTTCGCGGATCCAGTTAAAGAAATAATAGGACAGGGGATGTCTTTCGAAACTGCCGCCCGTCATTACAATCGACTTGTTATCAAAGCTGAAATATGCATCCCATGGAATCCGGGCATCGAAAATAATCTTATGGTGAATGGCAATGTATGAGCCTAGATACCCGTATGCCACAAGAAAAAACAGGAAAACGATCAGTTCAATCCCCGTTGACGGAAAAATCAGTTTAAAAAGATAGATGAATTTTGTTTTGAACTTTGACACGTGCGGAGCTTTCTGCAAAAATAAAAATAAAACCCATCAAAAATGACGGGTTTTTGCAATTTCAAACAGATTCAGTATAATTACTGAGAATTACTCTTGAGTCAATAGTAATGACCCTTTATTTTAAGAACTACACGAAAGCATCGAGCATCCCGAAATACCATCATATCCTGAAGGTCTTTTTACAGAAAATTCAGGATAAAGTTCTTCATAAGGGTTTTCCAATGCCTGGGTTAATTGGCCAAGCATTTCCGTTTTTCCCTCATTGATTTCTTCGATACATTGGTACAGCAGGTAATTTCTCAGGATAAATTTAGGATTGGTTTTGCTCATCAATTCCAGAGATTTGTCCTTGGAAATAATATTTCTTTCCAGTCTGGAATGATAGCTTTCTATGAAATCCTGAAGTTTAGCAATATCTCCGTCATTCAGAAAAGTATAAGAAACATTTTCAAACTGTTTTTTAAGATCTGCGTTATTATCATATTTTTCAAGCTGGCTGAAAAATAAAGTATAATCGAACTGAAGGTCCTGCATCAGGCCCTGCCATGAAGTGAAAAACTTTTCATCATTCGTCAGAAGCTGATCAAAACCGAATTTTCTGCAAAGCATCCGGTCGTGGCTTTCCCAGAAATAACTTCCGTAGTCATTCAGGATTTCTTCCAGAAACTTTTCATCCTTTATGAGCGGATGAAGTGCATTGGCCAGCTGCCAGAGATTCCATTGGGAAACCTGCCCCTGTTTTCCGAAGGCATATCTTCTTCCCGGAAGGTCGGTGGTATTGGGCGTGAAATTCAGATTGTATTCATCCATCATGGAGTAAGGTCCGTAATCGATCGTTAATCCAAGAACCGACATATTGTCCGTATTCATTACCCCATGAACAAATCCTACCCGGTACCATTCTACCATCAGGTCGGCCGTTCTTCTGCATACATTTTCAAAAAAGTCTCTGTATTTCTGTTCGCCTTCCGAAGTAATTTCTTTAAAATAATTTTCAATGGCAAAATCAGCAAGGTCCTGCAACGTTTTATATTCCTGCTGGGCCGACATCAGTTCGAAATGGCCGAAACGGAGAAAGCTTTCGGCAGTTCTGATGACCACTGCGCCTTTTTCCAGTTCAGGATTGCCGTTGTACATCATATCTCTTACCACCTCTTCTCCGGTAAAAGCCAGGCTTAATGCACGGGTGGTTGGAACACCAAGATGGAACATCGCTTCACTCATCAGATATTCTCTGACGGAAGAACGTAAAACCGCTCTTCCATCGGCATGTCTCGAATAAGGCGTTGCTCCGGCGCCTTTCCACTGGATTTCATTTTTTTCTCTCGAATCATTGGTAATTTCTCCTGCAAGGATTGCCCGCCCGTCGCCCAGCTGCCCTGCCCAGTTTCCAAACTGATGTCCTGCGTAAGCTGTAGCATAAGTCTTCACATGATCAGGAAGCTGGCTGCCGACCAAAAAGTTTAAATCTTTTTCCTCAAATGTTCCGAGACCGATTTCTTCCGACAGTTTTTCGTTAAAAGCAATCAGCTGCGGATGGTCAAAGCCGGCAGGAGCAACAGTGGAAAACAGGACTTTCGGGGTGTTCCGCTGCATAAGGTTCCCGGAAAAGTCTCCCGGGAATTTTTTTATAAAGGGTTGTGTAATGTTTTCAATGTTCATCCTTCAAAGGTATTAATTAAAAAGAAAAGACCTTCCAAATCATTGAAAGGTCTTGTGTATTTCTAAAAGAGAGTTTATTTATTGTTGAAGTCAATATCTTCTCCTGTATTCAGGTTTTCATTGACGTTTTCCTCTTTCTTTCCGGAACTTTTTGGTCCGCTTGGATCTGCCGGCTTAGGATTCTTGATTTCGTCAAGCGTCTGCAGGCTGCCGTCATCTCCATATCCTGACCGCAATCCGTTAAGATTCGAACAGCCGTCTTTCCATTCTGAAGGTTTCACGAACTTATCATCCGGCGAAATTTTCAGGCTTTTATCGGCCCATACCTTTTTCATGTAGATGGCCCAGATCGGCAATGCCATTTTCGCTCCCTGACCTTCTCCCGTTCCGAAGAAGTGGGTGGCCCGGTCTTCCCATCCTACCCAGGCTCCGGTTGCCAGTTTAGGAACGATTCCCATGAACCAACCGTCGGAGTTATTCTGTGTTGTTCCCGTTTTACCGGCAATCTCAATATCTTTTGAAATTCCTTTTCTTCCTAATTCCCCTGAAGCGGTTCCGTACTGCGCCACGCCTTTCATCAGCTCAATCATAGTGTAAGCATACAGCGGATTCATTACTTCTTTCGGCTCTACATTTACTTCTTTAATTACCCTGCTGTTGGCATCTTCAATCCTCCAGATCATTTCCGGCTTGTTGTAGTTTCCATAGTTTGCAAAAGTACTGTAAGCGCCTACCATTTCGTAGATGGTAATATCGGATGCTCCTAAAGCCATCGGTAAGCTTGTTGAGATTTCTTCGGTTACCCCAAGGTCCCGTGCGGTCTGGATAACGCTTTGTGTACCCGTCATTTCGGCCAGACGAAGAGCAACCGGGTTTTGCGAATGGGCCAATGCATCTTTTAAAGTCAGCATGCCTCCTCTTCCCGGAACATGATACGTTCCTTTATTGAAGCTTGCATTGGAGATGGTAGAACAAGGCGTTAGTCCTAATTTCATAATCGCCGTTGCATATACAAACGGCTTGAAGGTGGAACCAACCTGTCTTTTCCCCTGTTTGATATGGTCGTACTGGAAGTGCTGCCAGTCGATACCGCCGACCCAGGCTTTGATTTCCCCGGTTCCCGGAACCATAGACATCAGGCCGGCCTGTGCCACTTTTTTATGCCATCTGATGGAATCCCACGGCGACATTTCCACTTCTTCTTCTCCGGCCCAGGTAAATCTTGACGTTTTAATCGGCTTTTTAAATTCCATTAAGATAGAATCTTCCGAAACGCCGGCGGCGTGAAGCTGCTTATAACGTCCGGTTCTTTTCATGGCCTGTATCATCAGGTCATTCGCCTGCTTATCATTCAGGAAATAGAACGGCCAGTTCTTCCGGCCTCTCTGCTCAGCATCAAACCTTTTCTGAACATCAGTTAAGTGTTCTCTGATCGCATCTTCCGCATATTTCTGCATCCTGGAATCCAGTGTAACGTATATTTTAAGTCCGTCTTTGTAAAGATTCAGTTTCTTTCCCGTATCTTTTTCATAGTCGTCAAGATACTTGTCGATTTCCTTTTTCAGATAAAACTTATAGTAGGCTGAATAATCATCGTTGATATTTTTAATCGGATGGTAATCCACT
>JAKOOG010000343.1 GCA_022701545.1 Weeksellaceae bacterium
AGATCGGGAATGTATTCAGGCGTCTGTATCAATTATTTAAGATGTAAAACTCAGGATAGCCAGTCGATAACCGTCCATTCCAAAACCGGACAAAACCGCATCGGTATTGGCAGCCGTCACGGATTTTTGGCGGAATTCTTCTCTTTTGTAAATATTACTGATGTGGACTTCAGTCTTAGGCTTCCGGATATTTTTTAAGCAATCTGCAATTGCGTAAGAATAATGGGTAAAAGCTCCGGGATTGATGACTAGCGCATCAAAATCATCTTCCTGAAGCCTGTTGATCAGTTCGCCTTCAATATTGGACTGGTAATAATGCAGTTCATGAGACATGAATTCAGATTTTAATTTTTCTAAATAATCCTCCATAGAAACAGTTCCATAGATTTCAGGCTCTCTTGTGCCTAAAAGGTTCAGGTTCGGGCCGTTTACAATTAAAACTTTCATAGCATAAAAGTAAGAATTCTTTTTGTTTTAAACCTGAAAGATGAAGTCTGAAAGTTTTTCACTAACTTATAATTAGAAAAGCCCGATTTGGTTTATTATGAAAAAAGACATCGAAAATAAATTAACAGATAAAAATACCAGACCTACCGGCATGAGGATTTTGGTATATGATTTTCTGAGTTCCCAGCAGGCGGCTTTATCCTTGTCTGAAATTGAAAATCACTTTGAAAATGCAGACCGGACCACCATTTACAGAACCTTGAAAACCTTTGAAGAAAAAGGTATTGTTCACAGCATCCAGGAAAACACAACAACCAAATATAAGCTTTGCCACGATGGCTGCAATGAAATAACCCATCAGGACGGGCATCTTCATTTTTATTGCAAAATATGTAAACAGACGACCTGCAAAGAGGAAATTTCCTTTCCGGAAAATGTTCAGGCCAGTTTCAGGATTGATGAAATACGTCTTTTCGCTAAAGGGATATGTGAAAACTGCCTGGAAAGTTTGCAATAGTATTGCATTGGATTTAAGCTTAATTTTGATTAAAATTATTTAGTTATGGAAGAATGCTGCAATGCAAAACCGAAAAAAGAACCCCAACAAGACAGTCATGGTCATGAAGGTCATGACCACGATAATAACCATGCTCATGATACCGGAGATCAATCAGCCTTTCAGATGTTTCTGCCTGCACTGATTTCATTTACCTTACTGCTGATCGGAATTGTACTGGATTATTACGTGAAACCCGATTGGTTTAAAGGCTTCATCCGTCTTGCTTGGTATTTAATTGCTTACATGCCGGTTGGTCTACCGGTGTTAAAGGAAGCTTACGGAAGTATAAAGAACGGTGATGTTTTTTCTGAGTTTTTCCTGATGGGGATTGCAACCGTCGGTGCTTTTGGTATCGGAGAATATCCGGAAGGTGTTGCCGTAATGCTGTTCTATTCAGTGGGCGAAGTTTTTCAGGCAATAGCAGTAACGAGAGCAAAAAGTAATATCAAAACCCTGCTCGACCAGCGCCCGGATGAGGTAACGATCCTGAAAGGCGGAAAACCGCAGACCCTAAAAGCCGGGAAAGTAAATATCGGGGAAATCATTCAGTTGAAATCAGGGGAAAAATTAGGTCTGGACGGAGAACTATTATCAGAAACGGCTTCATTCAATACTTCAGCATTAACAGGTGAAAGTAAACCGGATACTAAAATAAAAGGTGAAACCGTCTTAGCCGGAATGATTAATCTGAACACCGTAAGCCAGGTAAAAGTAACCGCAGCATACAAAGACAGCAAGCTGAGTAAAATCCTGGAAATGGTTCAGAATGCAACGGCACAGAAAGCTCCTACAGAACTCTTTATCAGGAAATTTGCAAAAATATATACCCCGATTATTGTATTTCTGGCCATCGGAATTACGGTATTGCCTTATTTTTTTGTTGAAGATTATTTATTCAGAGATTGGCTGTACCGGGCATTGGTATTTCTGGTGATTTCCTGCCCCTGTGCTTTGGTGATTTCCATTCCGCTGGGGTATTTTGGGGGAATCGGTGCAGGAAGCCGTCATGGGATTTTATTCAAGGGAAGCAACTTTTTAGATGTCCTGGCAAAGGTCCGGCATGTGGTAATGGATAAAACCGGAACGATAACGGAAGGTGTTTTCAAAGTGCAGGAAGTTAATTTTAAAAATGATTTCAACAAAGATGAAGTTCTAAAGTTCATCAATGCGTTGGAAAGTAAAAGTTCGCATCCCGTTGCTACGGCCATTCACGAATATGCCGGTGAAATCGATCATAATGTAAAATTGGAAAATGTAGAGGAAATTGCCGGCCATGGATTAAGAGCTGACGTTAACGCAAAAGAATTATTAGTCGGGAATTTTAAGTTGCTGGACAGATTCAGTATCCGTTATGATATCAAACCTGAAAATATCGTCTACACTTTAATTGCCGTTGCGTACGATAGAAAGTTTGTCGGCTACCTGACGATTGCAGATTCTGTTAAAACAGATGCACAGCTAACAATCAATAAATTAAATGCATTACATGTAAAAACGACTATGCTCAGCGGCGATAAAACTTCCGTTGTACAATTTGTTGCAGACAGACTGGGAATTCAGAATACTTACGGAGACCTGCTTCCGGAAGACAAAGTAAATAAAGTCAAAGAAATTAAAGCGAAAAACCAAACCGTAGCTTTCGTCGGCGATGGCGTGAACGATGCTCCGGTTGTTGCGCTAAGCGATGTGGGAATTGCAATGGGTGGACTGGGGAGCGATGCAACCATTGAAACTGCCGATGTTGTCAT
>JAKOOG010000331.1 GCA_022701545.1 Weeksellaceae bacterium
GTAAGGTCGACATTTTTCAGCAATTCCCTGATCAGATCGTTGTTAACAGCCACTTCATGCGCAGTTTTCCCGATGATGTCGTCTTTATTCAGCCCGGTGATCTTCAGGGCTTCGGTATTGATCATGTAGATGAAATTGTTCTCGTCCAGTCCGATGACGGCATCGTGCATATTGTTTACCAGGGTTTCGATACGCTTCTTGTCCATCAGCTGTTCCGAAAGGCTGCTGCTTTCAAACTCCTGGAGCTTTTCCGCCATTACATTGAAGGAATTGGCGAGATCGTTAAATTCTTCGCTTCCTTTAAAATATACCCTCTCATTATAATTTTTATTGGCAATCTGCCGGATGCTGGAGGTAAGCTGCCGGATGGGTTCTGCAATGGTCTGCGGAAGATTGAACAGTAAAACAGCGGCAATTAAAAAGCACACCGTTCCCAGGCAGGCGATCCAGAACGTAGCATTTTCGGCGGTAATGATAGCAACATCACTTTTCCTTTCGATCCCTTTCATATTCAGCGACATAATCGTCACCAGATCTTCACGGATCAGTTTTTCCTTTTCGTCCGTCGGCTGCTGAAGATAGCTTTTAAAATGTAAATTAAGATTTTGGGTGGCTTCCTTTTCCCCGAACTCCGTCAGGTTTTTTTCCTGCAAGGCCGTATTTTTCTGAAAGTCTTTAACGGCCACCGTACTGTCGGTCTGTATTTTATCCAAAGCCAGCAGCATGTTTTTGGAGAATTCGATACTGTTGTAATTGGCATTGAGGATTTTTTCCGTGTCCGATTTCAATTTGTTGATGTATACGGTACCGATAACCGAAAGCAAAACAATCAGTACGAATAAAAGACCTACTCCGAGGGTGAGTTTTGTTTTAAGTTTCATTGTCTTTTAAGATAAAATAATAATATCCACCTGTCTTTCATTCAGCCGGTTCATCAAAGTATAAATCCAGCTGTACCCGAAGATCCGCTGCAAGAGGTGGGCATGAGGCTTTCCGATACAGACCGTTGTCATATTATGCTCAATCACATAATCCAGGATGCCGTGGTGGATACTGCTGTCTTTCAACCGGACTACCTTGGCGCCCAATTCCTCTGCTAAATTAAAATTATTAATTAAAAAACGCTGCTTGTTCAGGGCGATTTTTTCAGGGTTTTCCGAAGGCTTCTGGATGTAAATTACCGTCCACGGACTGTTGTAATAACTCGCCAGCCTGGCGGTTTTCCGGATGATGTTCTTTGCTATTTTTTCATTGCTGCTGATGCACGCGAGGAATTTTACCGGCTTAAAACTTTCGGTTCTGATTTCGGTCTCTACCTTCCTTTCCACGTGAGTGGCGACTTCCTTCAAGGCAAGTTCCCGGAGCTGAAGGATATGTCCGCTCTGGAAAAAGTGGTTCAGCGCCGTCTGTATTTTCTCTTTCCTGTAAATCTTTCCTTCTTTGAGTCTCGTCAGCAGCTCATCGGCCGTTAAATCGATATTCACAACCTCATCGGCCAGGGCCAGGATTTTATCCGGAACCCGTTCCGAAACTTCGATGCCGGTAATTTTTTTTACTTCTTCGTTCAGGCTTTCGATATGCTGGATATTCATCGCGCTGATCACGTTGATCCCGTTGTCCAGTATTTCCAGCACATCCTGCCACCTTTTTTTATTTTTGGAACCTTCAATATTCGTATGGGCCAGTTCGTCCACAAGCACGACTTCGGGATGGATATTGATGATCGCCTGAACATCCATTTCTTCCAGGTTTTTACCCTTATAGAAAGAAGATCTTCTCGGAATTTCCGGAATACCATCTGTTAAAGCAACGGTTTCTTCTCGGCCATGCGTTTCAATATATCCGATTTTTACATCAATGCCGCTCCGCAAAAGGGCATGCGCTTCCTGCAGCATCCGGAAGGTCTTTCCCACACCGGCACTCATCCCGATGTAGATCTTAAATTTCCCTTTTCGGGATTTCTGGATCAGTTCTAAAAAATCTTTTGCTGACGACATGGGTTTTATTCTTTTGAGTTGGAATTTTTTCATTTTTTTAAACCTCATAGGTTTTGAAAACCTATGAGGTTTAGATGAGGTTTAAAACCAGGCGGCCAGACTCGTTGTTATAAAAAAGTTCCCTTTTTGAAGTTCATCATTTTTCATGAAAATAGCATCTTTGGAATTGAAACTTCTTGCTTCCGTACGGAATACAACGTTTTTGGAAACAGCATAGTCTACGTTAAGGGAATAGCCGAAGGTCTGAAATCCGTTAGGCGTCTTGGTATTGATGATGACTCCGTTTTTATCGTTGTAGTACTCAACTCTACCGGACAGTGCCCAACGGTTGTCCAGCTGATATTTCAACAGGACATTCGGGGAATACCACAGGTTGTAGCTTTCACTGCCTTTCTCTTTCTGTTCGGCACCGATATCAAATCCGAGGGTGGTTGAAAATTGGTCTGTCAGCTGGAAGCTTCCGAAAAGATCATGGAAATACCGCATCCTTTTTTCGGCTTTCGCTTTATCATTTCCGATGAAAGAACTGCTGTTCAGGGTAATTTTGTCATTCGGCTTATAGGTCAGCTGATGTCCGAAGGAAACCGTCTGGTTGCCTTCCGGTTTGGCGATCCGCTGCCATCCGTTGAGCACAAGCCCGCTCAGGAACCATTTACCGTTATCCGAAGTGTAGGAAATTTTGGCACCGGTCTCAAAATACGGTGAATTCTCAGCGGCCAGACTTCGGGTCAGGTTGATGTTGTCTTTCCCGATGGCGCTTTCCCAGCCGATGTGCGAAGGCATGATTCCGGCATCGATCCAGAGGTTTTTTGTTTTTGAAATCTTAACGCCGATACTGGCTTCGTTTACGTAGCGTAATGCTTCCTGTTCCGCAGCCATATTGTCCTGGGCATAAGTTCCGGCCATTAAAGCCAGGTTTGCCCGGAAATTGTCGTCCTGATAAGAACCTTTTACAAATCCGAGATTGAGGTTCACCTCGTTGTGGCGGTTGTAGGAATACAGGAAGTTCTGACGGATATGATTAGACGGCTCGTTGAAATCATACGTATAAAACAGTTCAGCATAAGCGGAAAAGGTAATTTTATTATTCGTTTTTACGGAATCTGCCGATTGTGCTTTCGGGAAGAAAATCCCTAACAGGATACTGGCAACGATATATTTTTTCATGGGTTGATGGAAGTACAGCAAATACTGTACATAATTGGATTAATTTAGGTTAATTTAAATGGTTTGAAAAGTTTATTTTTCAGATCCGTTCTATTGGTAATTGACGCAAAGTCTGATACTTGTTTCCGCATATTTTAAAGGGAGCAAAGTCGGGCGGCAAAGCCGCTGATGAAGCGTAGGAATAAGGTGTGCGCTTCATCAGATCAGCCTGCTGATCTTGTCTTTGCCTCCTCACATTGTGCATCAGCAATTAAAAACTTTGCGTTAAAAAAAGCAGTTGATTGATACCTTAAAATTTTAGTTCTTTCGCCTTCAAAGAGGATGGATTATAAACTAAATATTAGTAAGTATTTAATACTTTAGCTCGTCCAGCGCAATATTCAGTTTCAGGACATTCACTTTTGAAGGACCGAAAGCCGATTTTTCTGTTTGCTTTGTAATAAGACTTTCAATTTTCGCCAAAGCGATATTCCTTTCTTTTGCAATTCTTTTGGCCTGATAGGCGGCACCTTCAGGGGATAAGTCAGGATCCAGTCCGCTTCCGCTGGCGGTCACCAGTTCTACGGGAATTTTTACGTTCTCCATTTCCGGATTCTGCATCTTCAGGGTATCGATTCTTTTCTGAACGGTTTGCAGGTATTCTTCATTACTTGGCCCTTTGTTGCTTCCCGCACTGCCGGCGGGGTTGTAATCAACAGCAGACGGACGGCCGTGGAAATATTTCGGGGATTTGAAATCCTGGCCTAGATTGGCGTAAAACTTCTGCCCTTTGTAATGGATAAGGTCGGCATTTCCCTGGGTCGGTAAGACTTTGGACCCCGCGTAAACAATACCTAAATAAATTCCGACGATGACAAGCATAACCAAGGTCAGTCGTAAGGCGGATAAAATATGATTTTTCATTGGAGTTAAATTTTGTTGTTGTGAAGGATGGGTGATGGAAGCGGGAAG
>JAKOOG010000363.1 GCA_022701545.1 Weeksellaceae bacterium
TAATACGGCCAGGTAGAATATACATTGATATGTATTTCAAAATATAATAAAATAATCTCAAACATAGTACTGTAAAGAACAGGATTCCAGAGAATTAAAAATTATACCTGACCTTTCATGGAAAGAAGAGATAATCAAAAGTGCAACCTATACAATAAAGGTAGCGTGATTAATGTTTTACGACAAAGCGCTTTCCGGCACCTCCTTTAAGTATTGTATCCAAAGCATCCGGCAAATCATCGAGGGAGATGACCTTAACCATTTCTGATAAAAAATCCGGTTTAAAATCTGTAGCAAGATACGTCCATATTTCCTCTTTAAAGTATAGTGGCTGCTCCACAGAGTCGATACCTATTAACCGGATCCCCCTTAAAATAAACGGATAAATGCTGGTACTCAGTTCACCGGATGCCACATTCCCGCAACAGGTAACCGCACCTCCGTATTTTAAGGATTTTATCATTCCGGACAGTATATTTCCGCCCACGCAGTCGATACCTCCGGCAAATTCGGGAGCTGACATTGCCCGCGCATTATATGTTGAGGTAAAATCCTCTCTGGAAATCACTTCCAAAGCCCCAAGTGTATGATGGAGATAGTCGCCATTGTTTTTTCCTGATACTGCTGTTACATCGTATCCGAGCTTTGACAGGATAGCGGTGGATATACTGCCAACACCTCCTGTAGCGCCACTCACCACAATTTTTCCCTGATCCGGCGTTATTCCTGACTGAATAAGGTTAAACACGGAAATGCCTGCCGTTAAGCCCGCAGTACCATAACACATGGCTTCAAATGCGGATAATTTCTCTGGTAACTTAACAATCCATTCTGCCGGAACACTGATATACTGTCCAAAACCGCCCCAGGTATTCATTCCTAAATCATAGCCCGTTACGATAACAAGATCCCCTGGCTCAAATGAGCCTGATTTCGATGACACCACTTTTCCTACTGCGTCAATTCCCGGTATATGAGGGAATTTTTTTGTTACCCCCTTGTTACCGGAGGCAGACAAAGCATCTTTGTAATTTACAGATGAATAATCTACTTTGATCAGTACATCATTTGCTGCAATATCACCAAGCAGCAAATCTTCGATAGCCATCTTAAAAATGCCTTCATTTTCTCTGACCATCAAGGCCCTGAATGTATGACTCATAAAAATAATTTTAGTAAATTTGATAATTAAAATATTAATAAACAATAACTTACAAAATATGCATATACTGCATAAAAGTTTAGTTTATTGATTATCAAGTTAATAAAATTATGTGCGATATAGAAGAAACTGAAATTGTCTGTCCATCGGATGTTTTCCTGCAGGTCATTAAAGGGAAGTGCAAAACTACCTTAATTGTACTCATCAAGAAAAATAGAAACCGCTTTACTGAGATGAAAAAAACACTTCCCACCATTAGTGAACGCACTATTGCGAAACAGTTGAAAGAATTGGAAGAGGATGGCATCATCATTCGTAAAGTTTTCAATGAGGTCCCTCTTAGGGTAGAGTATTATTTAACTGAATATGGCGAAAGTATTCATGCAATTGTTAGAGAAATGCGTAAATGGGGGCATATGCATATTCAGCAAAAACAATTGCATAAATCTACAGTAAGCAAGTGTTAGTATCATTGGTTTACGGTTAACAAAATTTTTATAAAACGATAATAGAAGATGATATAATATGAAAAAAAGGGAAGGATTAAAAATTCCCATGTGCTTAAAATATCGTAAATCTATATATAGTGAAATAAAAAACGTTGCCAAATTTAGAATTTCACACTTAAAAAAGGGATTTTAAATTTTATGAAAAATTTTCAGATACTGACAGCTCAGTGGAAGGTATATAAATTATACCGATCCTTTCTATTACAAACCTATAATCATAACTGTAATTAAATCAGCTACATCCTAAAACTGGTGATTGGCATTGGTTGTAACATCGTTTAGAAAAAGTTTTTTCCATTTTGCAACGGTATTTCTGCTCAGCCTGAAGTGTCTGGATAACGCTGCATTGTTCATCTGGTGTTTTTTTTGGTATTCAAGAATTTTTAAGATTGTAGGCTTGTCATAAGATTTAAGAAGCTGATTCGAATGGCCAATAGCATTGTTTTCGGGCCCGAAAAGTTTTTTTTGCAGGTTGATGACATCAAAGATGCTTAATTCCGATTTGTTAAGTACAGCGCTGCAGTCTTTGAGCTTATCTGCATGCTTAATGGTAATCATATCAGTATAAATCTGTTTATAATTGGGTTTGCTCATCAGTATATTTAAAAAGGAAAATAATTGTTTAGGAAAAATGGCCTTGTTATCTCAGTTTTCTTTCAGTTTTTCGTGTTTTTGTATCCATTTATAAAGCGTCGTTTTCGGAATATTGTAGTCATGGATAATTTGTGATTTCGTTTTTTGTCCTGTCTGGACAAGTTCAAGAATGAATTCTATTACTTCCACGGTATAAAGACTTTTTCTGAACGACGGTAGGGTAGGATGGGTCTCTTTTGATTTCCCGAATTGTTCTTTGTTGCGGGGAGCATATAATATCAAATGCTGGCTATATATTCTGAAGAAATCATATTCTAAGAGTTTGCACCATTTTAAAATTATGTCAGGATATAGATTTTCCGCTTCATACATTAATTCGATGTCTTTTTCAGTACAATCGAAAAAATTGCATATTCTGGTGATCCCAATTTCTGTTTCCAGCACCCGCTTCATGATGATTTCGCCGATGTGTATATTTTTAAAATTCATTGTTTTGCGTTATTGATAAAGAGACAGGTTTACTAACATTGTAATGGTATACCTTCAAAGAAGATTTTGAGTTATATAATATTAATTGGTTGATTAATAACATTCTTTAAAGCATTAATGATAGTTTTGAAGCTCTTATTTTAAATAAAGACTAAAGATCCGGGATTTATCCCTTCACTTTAGTCTGATTTCAATTATTATATTGTGATAAAATTATTACGGTTTCCAGAATGACCATACCGTTCCGTTGAATACGGCAAGCTGGTGATTTACTGTATCGTAAACCATCATTCCCGCAGCCGGATTGATAATGTTCAGGTGTGGGCTGGCTACTTTTGGCAGGATCATCGCTTTATCTGTGTCTTTCAACACAAGGATTCCCGGGGTTGTATCGGAAGCCCCTCCCGCACCGATGACCACTTTTGCACCGGAAAGCTCCGTCTGGGAAGCCTGAATAGCCGTATCGACTATTCCGCTGGTATCCACGGATAAATCTGTCCAGGAACCTGATTTGCGGTATTTTACTTTTTTATCGGCGATATCATACACCAGCGTTCCGTCTACGGCTCCGGTTACCGAGGCGGCAGAGGTTACCCACGGTAGAATAATCCCCTTGTTTCCGCTGCCGAATTCCAGAGATACCGACGCGTTGCTTACCGAATTTTTACCGATGGCTACCTGAGAGAAAGCCGAAGTAAATAACAGTAAAGAAAATATAATGGTTGCTTTTTTCATTTTAAAATAATTTTAATTTCCGGTTTTTAAATAGTTGCCTATGTATTGACGGATATGTTTATTGAAATTAATTCGGACAGGTTTGGGTAGCCATACAGTGCCATCCATACGTAGTGCCGTTATCGGTGGTCGTATATACTTTAAGACAATTATTCGTTGTATCATACACCATCATCCCCTCTACAAAATTAGACGAAGAAATTCCTACAGGATTGCCCGTATTATCAAACGCTATTCTATTGATCACCAAACCTTTGGTTTTGGATTCAAGCGCCGTCCAGGCCCCTTTTCTTATCATCGGCCAGTTATCTGCATTGATTCCTGCTCTTCCTAAAGATGAAATACCGAAGGATGTGCTTTGTGTTGTTCCGGAAGTTACCGAAGGCTTGTAACAGAAGCAGGCCGATATTAAAGCATTTTCAGAATCACCGATTCCCTGTCCCTGTGTTCCCAGTACATCGGCAAGACCTCCCGCATTTACCTGAACCGGAACACCGTTTGCGTTTATGCAGCCCGTGCCGTTACATAAGTTCTGGTTGGCAGCGGAAGAACCTGTTCCTACACTAAGTCCTGTATGTGCACCCACAAGCATGCTGTACGCTACATTCTCATCACCTTCCATGGCATCCAGGCAACCGTCGTTATCCGAATCCAGATCGAGGCGGTTTACGATTCCGTCGCCATCTGCATCTGCTGTACAATTGTCATTGTATACCCCGAAAATAATACCATGTTGGTCATTACCTCCCGTGAAGGTCATGGTAAGAGAAGCTACATCAACCGGTACAAAGAAAAATGTATAGCCCTGTGGAGTATTGGTCGGAGAATTGGTACTGAAAACCGTTCCTGATACTCCCGGTGTGGTGGAAGGCGTTCCGTCCAGCAATCCATATAAATTTGTATTAAATACATCGGTATTGCCAACAACAGTCAGAGGCACAGAGAAAGTATTATTTACCGCTGTAGTATTTCCACCACCTAATCCGGCAATTCCGATGATATAATGGTAATGGTTGTTGCTTGAACCCAGAGAATTTGCGGCAACTCCGAAATTAATATTTAAAGTTCTTGGAACAGTACCTATAAGATCCAGATATTTTGTCGGAAAAGAAGCACTTTGCGTTCCATTGACGGTTATGCTGGTTGAAGTTACAGGTGGGGTGTATATGCCCCATCCATTTCCAGTACCTGCTGTTTTGGTAAGAGTTACTCCTCCTCCGGGCAATGTGGCTCCTGGCGGAACAAGGGGAACGACAGCGGTATTGTTATTTGTTAAATTGTCGGCAGTTGTCTGCGAAACCGACCCCATCGTTACAGTAGCTGCGCAGCCTTCTGCGCTGTCCAGGATTCCGTCATTGTCGTCATCAAGGTCAAGGCTGTCTGCAATCCCGTCTCCGTCTGAGTCGCACTCTACAGGAGTAAAGACAATATTGTCAATCCCTACGTCATTGCCACTATTTCCATTTTGCTGCAAGTTAACGATCTCCAGCTTTACAACAGAGGTTGTAGGGGTAA
>JAKOOG010000391.1 GCA_022701545.1 Weeksellaceae bacterium
TCCAGATGCTGGAAGGAAGCGAAAATCCTCTGGTGGACACTTTTGAAGAAAAGGAATACATCCGGTGGCACATTCTCTCAGGAAATACATGGATGGATTTATCAGATTATATGCTGAAAAATGAAACCCGGAAATTCCTGGAATCCGGTATCGTTAAGTTTAAAATACCGAAAGACCTCAACACCAGCCATACCAGATTGACCGACGGGCTGGTCTGGATCAGGGCCAGATCGAATAGGAGCTATGATGCGGTATGCAAGATCCAGGGGATTTATACCCAGGCAGTCCTCGCAGAATTTGAAAACCACGAAAATGAGCTTTCCCATCTGAATACAGGACTTAAAGCCAATACCATTACAAAACTGATCACCCGCGTTCCCCAGGTAAAATCAGTGAGCCAGCCATATAATTCCTTCGACGGTAAATACAAAGAAACCGATCCGGAATATTACAGAAGGGTCAGCGAACGGCTGAGGCATAAGAACCGGGCCGTTACACAGTGGGACTATGAATACCTGGTGTTACAGGAATTCCCGGAAGTATTCAAGGTGAAATGCTTAAACCATACTTCTGAAAACTCTTATATGGCTCCGGGGCATGTTACCCTGATGGTGGTACCGGACATCAAAAACAAAAACGCTTTTGACGTATATCAGCCAAGGGTCAGCAGGGCCAGTCTCACCAGGATTCAAACCTATATCAATGAACTGAATGCGATGCAGGTTCAGGTTCAGGTTGTCAATCCGAATTACAAGGAAGCAAGAGTGGAAGCCGATGTAAGGTTCTTTGAGCAGTATGACGAATCGTTTTATACCAGGCAGCTGGACGAAGATATTAAAAAATACATTTCGCCATGGGCCTTCACGGAATCAAAGGACATCGATTTCAACATCAAGCTGAATGTCAATCAGCTCATCGCCTACCTGGAACAACTGTATTATGTAGATTATATCGGTGAAATAAAAATATTTGTGAATAATGCTTTACAGAAACAGTCTTTAATTGAAGTGGATCCAAAATCGATCCTGGTCTCGGCTAAGCAGCATACGGTGGTGATGGCAGATCAGGGATGCAGGCAAAACAAATAAGAAGAAAATAGAATTATGTCAGAAAATAAGCACATCAGCATACCCAAAAATGTAGAAACCGGAGATCAGACCGATTTTCATTTTCTGCGCAGGACCGGTATCGAATATATAGAAAAACTGGGCGGAAAGCTCTGGACGGATTACAACTCCCATGATCCCGGGATCACCACACTGGAGGTTTTGAGCTACGCCATTACGGATCTCGGGATGAGGATGAACCTGAATACCCAAGATCTCCTGGCTTCAGAAGATTCCGATAAAGACATCCATTCCCAGTTCCTGAAAGCGACGGAGATTTTACCGTCTAGACCCCTGAATGATCTCGATTACAGAAAGCTGTTCATCGATATCAGCCTCGAGCCGGATTTTAAAAGGCCCATCCTGAACTGCTGGCTGGTTCCCAGAACGGAGAAAATCTATGTAGACTGTAAAACCGGAACCATGGATTTCAACCCGATCGGGGAGAAGCCGCAGAACTTTGATGTAAAAGGACTTTACGACCTGTATGTAGATTATTCCGAAGAGCTCGACACTGAAGACAGCCGATGCAAAAGGGCCAATGTGAACTATGAGATCCTGAAACGCTATCATGCGAACCGGGGACTTTGTGAAGACCTCGTGGAAATCAGGGAAGTCCAGACCCAGAAAGTGGCCGTATGCGCCAGGATCGGGCTGGTAAACAAGGCCGACGAAGAGCTGGTACACGCTAAAGTACTCAGAACCATCAACAACTACCTGGCACCGGAAGTTCCGTTTTACTCACTGAAACAGATGCTTGATAAAGGGCAGGCCACCGATGAAATTTTTGACGGCCCGCTTCTCGAGAATGGATTTATCGATACGGAAGAGCTCAGAAGAAGCCAGCTGAAAACAGAAGTCCGTCTTTCGGATATCATCAGCGAAATCATGAAAGTCGATGGGGTAAAAGAAATCCATGAAATCTCTATCGCAGGCTGCGACAATATGATCAGCCAGAACAACGACTGGCTGATCTGCATCGAAAACGGCAAAAAGCCTGAACTGTGTGACTTAAGCTCATTCAGCTACAGCAAAGGTTCTCTTCCGCTGAACATCAATGAGAAGAAAGTACAGGAATATGTAAAAACACTTAAAAGAGAAGAAGATGTCCTTCGCGACAATGCAAAAAAAGATAAAGAACCGGCCCTGCCGAAAGGAACTGCCCACGACATCGGAAATTATGCTTCCATTCTGAATGAATTTCCGGATACCTATGGTGTTGGAATCTCAGGGATTATCGGAGACAAAACGCCTGAACGGGAGGCTTTGGCCAAGCAGATGAAAGCCTATCTTTTGTTTTTTGATCAGATCCTGGCCGGCTACTTCAAGCATCTTGAAAAAGTAAAAGAAGTATTAAGCATTAACGGCGGCTTAAAAAGAACCTATTTTACTCAGGCTTTAAAAAACATCAAAGGCTTCGATGAACTGGTTTCCGGTTATGATTCCGGTAATGAAGACGGCCTCACGGATTCCCTGTATAAAGAGCTGGACAACAGCGTGGAAAGAAGAAACGAAGTGCTGGACCACCTGATTGCCCGTTTTGCGGAAACCTTCAGCGATTATACGTTCGTGATGAAATCATTGTACGGAAAATCTACCGACGAGATCGTGTTAAGCAATAAGGAAAACTTTTTGAAAGAATACAAATCCTTAAGCAGGGACCGCGGGCTGGGTTATAATTATACTTTGTCTTCGGACGGGGATGTATGGAATACCCAGAATATTTCCGGGGTACAGAAGAGGATCGCCCGCCTGCTGGGAATTAAAAATTATACCCAGAGGAACCTGTCCCAATCTCCTGTTTCGATTATTAAAACACAGGGAAGTAATAGCAAAGCCAATTATACCTGGAAAATAAAAGATGCTGATGGAGCTATAATCCTGTCATCCGTCAATACTTATGAAATTGAATATGCAGCTACCAAAAACCTGAACGAAGCCATCTATCAGACCATCCAAATCGATGAAGAGGATCTTGAAAATGACTGGAAAGCTTTTGAAGCCGATCCGGACAAAAACAGCTTAATCGGAAATATACAGATCCGTCTGTCCGGCGGGGGCAATTATTATTTCGATATTTTAGATGATGCCGGAAACGTTATGGCTAATCATAAAAAAACGAATCCATATTCAAACCCGGAAGATTTGAAAAAAGGAATCCTGTCGATCGTAAATTATTTTAAATATGATTTTACAGAAGAAGGCATTTTCCTGGTGGAGCATCTGATGTTGAAGCCTGTCCTGAAGAACTATAAACTGATGGGAGGGATCGGCTGTATGTCGGTCGGGAAAACATTTAAGGTTATGTATGATCTTGAGGTTACCGGGGCGTCCTTTATGTCGTCCTGTGAGGAAGATTGCGAAGCCGATGTTTTTGATCCTTATTCTTACCGGATAAGCATTGTCCTTCCTGGATTTGCTTACCGTTTCCAGGATCCTGATTTCAGGCGTTATGCCGAAACGGTGATCCGGCAGGAAATTCCGGCCCATGTTTTAGCGAAAATCTGCTGGGTCGGGGATCGGATGAGCGAAGTACAGACCGCCCAGAGCGACTTGTCAGAGTTTGAAACCGCTTTTAAGAAATACCTCACCGATAAATCCAGAAACAACCTTCCCGATCTGGGAGGCAGCATCAAGGATCTTTTGGCAGCGCTTGCCAGGCTGAACAATATTTACAGGCCGGGAAGGCTCCTGGATTGCGCGGCAGACGATAACGACAGCCTGGACGGAAAAATAATCCTAGGACAATCAAACCTATAAAAATCAATACATAATGAATGCTAAATTAAATCATATAACCACCCAATACAGAAAGTTCAACGAAAACCAGGCGTTGACGGAAGGGCAGCTGAATGAGTTCATCGACTACTTTGAAGACCAGGACCGGATGTCCAGAACCCGCCTGAGCGGGGTCGGGGTTGCCTGTGGATTCCAGGCCACTTTCGTGGATCCTAACCTTTCGCAGGAGCAAACCAAAAGTGAAGATGCCGGTGCCATCGTTATTACCCAGGGAGCAGGGGTAACTACAGACGGAGACCTGATTACCCTGCGCCGGCAGGGGGATACCGCTTCAGAAGTAAAAATCGACTTCACCAGTGAGTGTTACAAATACTATAGGGAATATAAAGATGCGGCTGATTACAGTCACTTTAAGATCAGTAATAAGCAGATTCCTCTTTTAGAATTGCTTACAGAAGCGCAATATGATGCGCTGAAGGACAAAAGCCTTGTAAAAAGCACTAAAGAGATAACCAATCTCAGAGACCAGGTGGTGATCCTCTACCTTGAAAGTTATTCCAACGAAGAAACCCCTTGCGAGGATGCCGACTGCGACAAT
>JAKOOG010000407.1 GCA_022701545.1 Weeksellaceae bacterium
CTGGTGGGCCATCCAGGATTTTATAAAGGCTTCTCCTTTGGATTTCACAAAGTTTTTATAATAATTGACGGAACCTTCCGGTAAATTCCCTTCGATCTGCCTTTCAAAATCTTCCGGGTTTTTCAATACCTGAAATACGATCAGCAGGTTGCTGTTATCGATTTTTTCTTTATTCCAGTAGGACGCATCGGCCAGTTTTTCCCGGTTTTCCGAAGATTCGTTCACAAAGACAAAATTCCACGGCTGACTGTTGATGGAAGATGGGCTCAGCCTTAAAATATCTTTCAGCTGCTGCACCGTTTCATTGCTGAGGGTGGCGTTCGGATTATACTTTTTTACCGTATATCTCGATTTCATTTTTTCTAAAAAACTCATAATTTAAACTATATTTTTTATAGTTGCAAAACTATTGTAAGTTTTATACATTTGCAATAACGGTAAAAAATGATAGTATAAAAATGTATACGATAGACGACAAAACCTACCCCTGCTGTACGAGCGTGACCATGAAATTCATCGGAGGGAAGTGGAAGGCGGTGATTCTGGTCCATCTGATGAAAGGGCCGAAGCGGTACAACGAACTCAGAAAGCTGATTCCCACCATTACGGAACGGACGCTTAGCCTGCAGCTGAAGCAGCTGGAAGAAGACCATGTGATCAACCGGAAAGTATATACGGAAAAACCGCCGCTGATGGTAGAATACACCCTCACCGATTTCGGGAAAACCCTGGCTCCGGTAATTCATGAGATTACCAGATGGGGCATCGAAGCGGCAGAGACCTCAAAAAAAATAATCAGGAAAACGTCCTGATTATTTTTCGGTTGCTATAGCGGTTGTATCTTCTTCTTTATTTGGTCTGAAAAAACTAAAACTTACATTTCCGTATTTACGAGTGTCGATCAGGTTCGGATGGTCAAACTTCATCCGGCTTTGATGCTCAACGACAAGAATGCCGTTTTCTTTTAAATATTTATTGTTTAACACCAGTGAAATAATTTCCTGGTATTTTTTTTCTTCCATTTCAAAAGGCGCGTCCGAAAATACAATTTCAAAGGATTTTTTATTCCTGAATTTCTTCAGCCAGTCGAACACATCGCCCCGCTGAACATTCACCTGAAGGCTGAATCCCAGTTCCGAAGCGGTGGTGTTAAGGAAAGAAGTATGTTTCGGGTTCATTTCCACGGAAGTGATGTCTCCGCAGCCCCTGGATGCAAATTCAAAACTGATGGAACCGATTCCGGCGAACAGGTCCAGCACGGAAACCGACTGCATGTCGTAGGTGTTTTCCAGAATGCTGAACAGCGCTTCCTTCGCAAAATCCGTGGTCGGCCTTACATCAAAATTTTTCGGAGCCGCTATTTTCTTGGCTTTCCATTTGCCTGAAATGATTCTGTACATAATTATTGGGTTGCAGGTTGATAAAAACACAGGAAAAAATCTGCGGTTTCTTTCAGCCTAATTTAAGATAAAATTTTTATTGGGAACATTATCGAATACAATTTTCAGGTTCTTCACGAATTTCTGCAGTTCCGAAATAAAGGTTTCGTTTTCCGTAGTTTCCCCGTAAGCGAAAAAGTTGGTTTCATTAATGCCGAAACCTATTTTGCTCAGGGTAAACATCACGAAATAAAGGAAATCTACCTCCGAATTAACGTCCAGGTTATTGTATAAAATAATTTTTTTATTATCGATGGCGAAAAACTCACATTGGTTGTGGTACAGGTTAATGTGGATTTCCTTGTTGTTTTTATGATGGATCGAATTTAAGAATTTCTCACCCGAAAAATTGAAATGAACCGGTACCGCCAGTTCCTTGATTTTTTTATAAAAACCCTTCGGAAAAGTATAATAAAACTGGATTCTGAATTTTTCATTAACCGAAAGCATCAGCTCTTCCTTTTCCTGATCTACCGGCGCATTGAAAGCAATCAGGTCAAACCCGGTTTCATGTTCGGAAAAACCTTCCGGCATGAGCGTAAAATGGTTCAGGGCAGAAACCACATGGATTTCATCAAACCGCTGCTTCAGCAGAACATCATCCAGCGTATCGGCGATAAAATTTTCCGGAGATTCCTCATCTACGAAATATGATTTTTCCTCCACAATGCTTTTATTTTTAGCAATCTGGCAGATGAGCCCGTCTTTGGTAAAAAGTAAATTGAGTATATTCATAATCTGATTCCTGCAAATTTAGTGAAATTCTACCATTACCGCACCCGATTGATGATGAAGTATTTCCTTATTGTAGAAATCGATATTCGTCTGGCTTTCTAAGGTATCGTATACCATTCTCTGCAAAACCCCGTCGCCGATGCCATGTACGATTTCCAGTCTTTTTAAGTGGTGCTTCCGGCAGAAATTCAGGGTTTCCACCAGCTTTTCCTTCTGAATAAAGAGCCTTTCGTAGCTGTCGTAATCATTCGGGTTTTTTACCAGATGGTGAAAGTGGAGATCCAGGATCATCGGGGTTTTCTGGTGTGCTTTTGAAGTTACTTTTTTCGGCTCTGCTTTCCTGATGACTTTAATGTTCTCATAAAAGTCCGAAATCTTCGGCACCAGCTTCTCTTGCGGATATTGGTAGGTAAATCCGTATTCGTCTTTAAAAACCACGATATTCCCTTTCACCGAGGTAATTATCCCGTTTAAATCCTCATCCACCACCGAAACTTTATCGCCTATTTTCATAACTGTTTTTATAAAACACAAAAGCACAAATAATTTCACAAATTTCCACCAATTTAATCAGTGATCCAAGTGAAAAATTAATGGAATCCGTGTTTAAAATTTCGCCCCTAATTCAATCACCTCCAGATCCTTGATTTCCGTACCGTCGATCACGAACCGCATCATGGTCCGCATCTTATGCCAGCCCTGTTTTCCGCAGGCTCCGGGATTCAGGTGCAGCAGGTTGTTTTTCTGATCAAACATCACTTTTAGAATATGGGAATGTCCGGAAATAAACAATTTCGGTGCCTTTTCCGCTATTTCCTGTTTTGCCAGCGGCGTATATTTGCCGGGATAACCGCCGATGTGGATCATCAGGACTTCTACCGCTTCACAGGTAAAACGGCTGACTTCAGGAAATTCGGACCGGATTTTTGCATTGTCGATATTTCCGTAAACGCCTTTCAGCGGTTTGATTTTTTCAAGCTGCTCAATTACCTCCATGCTTCCGAAATCGCCGCCGTGCCAGATTTCATCAGCCTGGCCGGCATATTCTAGGATCCGGTCGTCGATATAGGAATGGGAATCGGAAAGAAGGAGGATTTTTGTCATTCAACTGTTTTATCCTGCAAAGTTATGAAGATTTAGTTTTTTATCAGCATCATCTAATATTTAATTAAATTTGGAAAAAATTAAAAATGAAGCAGAAAATTTCCTTTTTCCTTCTTCTGTTGACGGTGGGGATCGCCCAGGCACAGGTGGAAGAGAAAAAACTGGATGAATTAATTCAGAATACCCTGAAAACGTTTGATGTTCCAGGGATGTCGGTCGGGATTATCAAAGACGGAAAAATGATTTACTCAAAAGGCTTTGGTGTACGTTCTTTAACGACGAAACAGCCGATGGATGAGAATACCCTGGTCGGAATCGCCTCCAACTCAAAAGGTTTTACCTGTACTGCACTGGCTATCCTGGCTGATGAAGGAAAACTGAGCTGGGACGACAAAGTTTCGAAATACATTCCTGAATTCCAGATGTACGATCCGTACGTTTCCCAGAATGTGACGATCAAAGATCTGGTCACCCACCGCGCAGGACTGGGCCTCGGGCAGGGCGACCTGATGTTTTTTCCGGAAGGCGGAAACTTAAGCGTGAATGATATCGTCCACAATGTACGCTACCTGAAGCCGGAAAATCCTTTCAGGACAACGCTGGATTACAACAACATTATGTTTATTGTGGCCGGGGAAGTGATCCACCGGATTTCCGGATTAAGCTGGGCTGAGTTTGTAGAGCAGCGGATCATGAAACCTGTCGGGATGACGTCAAGTTTCGGAAGCTACAACAGGGCAAAAGCCGTAGCTAATAAAATCGATGCCCATGCTCCGGTAGACGGAAAGGCCGTTGCCGTTCCCCACGACTGGAATGAAACCGCCAATGCTGCCGGAGGAATCATGAGCAACATCCGGGACATGAGCCTTTGGGCTGAATTCCTGCTGAATAATTTTACTACCAAAGACGGTAAAAAGCTGGTATCGGATAAAAATATACAACAGCTTTGGAGCCTGCAGATTCCAGCCGGTGTGGCAGCGAAAAACCCTTACGATACCAATTTCTACGGATATGGAATGGGCTGGTTCTTAAGTGATGTAAAAGGACACAAGCAGGTTCAGCATACGGGAGGACTGATCGGAACCGTAACCCAGTTTACCCTGATTCCGGACATGAAGCTCGCTATTGTGGTCTTAACCAATCAGCAGTCCGGAGCTGCTTTCAACACCATTACCAATACCGTGAAGGATTCCTACCTTGGAATTTCCGACCGTCACTGGCTGAAAACCTATGGTGACCGGATGAAAAAAGCGGAAGAAATGTTCGATAAGCAGAAGAAGGATGCGTTTGCCAAATCCGAAGCCTTTAGAAAGGATAAAAACCTTCAGCCCAAAGCAGAGCAGTTTGCCGGAATATACAACGACCCATGGTTCGGAGATGTGGAAATCAGCCAACAGGGAAATGCCTACCGGATCGTTTGCAAAAACTCACCGAGATTAAAAGGGGAACTGTTGCCGTATTCCAATAATTCATTCATCATCAGATGGGATGACCGGAGCTATGATGCCGATGCCTACCTTATTTTTGATTATGATGAAACCGGAAAAGCACAGTCTGCAAAATTAAAACCGGTTTCCGATGTTACGGATTTCAGTTTCGATTTCGATGACCTGGATTTAAAAAGAAAATAATTTCAGAATATCTATTAACAGGAACGGGCTTCGGTCCGTTTTTTTGTTTTTAGCATTTAACAGAGAAAAAGTAAGCAGAAACTGTAAACTGTGTTCTCTCAATAAAAGACCATCTTATTTTGATAGTAAAGACCGCTGTCAGCGATGTTGGTAAAAGAAACTTCCGGCAGCATCCATCGTCCAGCCTGAACATAGGCTAAATTTTCCCCGGTTCATAAAAGAAGAGCAGCCTTTTTCGGGCCCCGTCAAATTCAGACCACGAATTGCAGTCGATCTCAAAGCCTGCCACGCCGCAGGTCGGGAAATGGAAAATATCCTGGGAAATGGAATTGGCAAAATTGGAAATTCCGTTGTTATGCGAGAAAAAAGCAACCGATTCATGGCTGTCGTCCAGATTATAAATGACCGATTGAAAATTGCTTTCCAAAGGATTGTAAAGCTTCTCATTTGTGGCCATGTCGATGTGATACGACTGGCTGAAGATTCTGCATGTATTCAATGCACGGACCGCAGGGCTGGAGACAAAATAATCGATGGTTACATTATTGTCTTTCATAAATCTGGACATATGCAACGCTTCCTCTAAACCCTTGTCTGCCAAGGGCCTGTTGAAGTCGTCCGTTTCTTCCGGCCAGTCGCTTTTTGCATGTCTTACGAGAATGAGTTTCTTCATAATTTCATTTTGAAAATTAAATTTATAAAAAAATTAGCGTAATAAAACATAATTTGTAAAAAAACAGGGCAAATCGCTAAAATTTTCTTATCCAATCCCAATGTCGACAGGTCTTCCCTGTAATACCGGACTGTGCAGGAAGCAACAAAAGCCGGCGAAGACAATGCTGGAAGTAATAAAAAACCGCATTTGGAATAAAATCATTAAAATTTACTAAATTTGCAAACCTATGGGACAGATCCTTGCAATTGATTACGGAAAGGCACGTTGTGGTATTGCTGCAACAGATGATATGCAGATTATTGCAAGCGGCCTCGATACGGTACAGACTTCATCCCTCATCGGATTCCTGAAAAAATATTTCAGTGAAAACCGGGTCGAAGAAGTGGTCGTAGGTCTTCCTGTGGACCTGAAGGGCAATGTTTCTGAAGTGGAAAAGGATATTTTAAAATTCATCGAAATTTTTGAGAAAGAATTTCCGGCTATAAAAGTCCACCGCTTCGATGAAAGATTCACCTCCAAAATGGCCTCGTATTTTATTTCCCAAAGCGGGAAAAGCAAAAAGCAGAGGCAGGAGAAAGGATTAATAGATAAAGTAAGTGCAACCATCATATTGCAGAATTTTTTAGAACAAAGAACAAGATGATTTTACCGATAAGAGCTTTTGGTGACCCGGTTTTAAGAAAAGTAGCAAAGGATATAGAAAAAGATTATCCTGAGCTTCAGGAGTTGATAGGGAATATGTTCGACACGATGTACAGCGCCAACGGAATTGGCCTGGCAGCACCGCAGGTCGGACTGGATGTCCGTCTTTTTGTGATCGATGTAAGTCCTCTGGCTGAAGATGAAGATTATGAAGACATTAAGGATGAGCTGGCTGAATTTAAGAAAGTATTTATCAACGCAAAAATTGTTGAAGAATCCGGGGAAGAATGGAAATTCAATGAAGGATGCCTTTCGATTCCGGATGTAAGGGAAGATGTAAAGCGGAAAGAAACCATCGTGATTGAATATTATGACGAAAATTTTGTAAAACATACAGAAACTTTTTCCGATATTAGAGCCCGTGTAATTCAGCATGAATATGATCACATTGAGGGAATTTTGTTTACCGACCATTTAAGTGCTTTGAAAAAGAAGCTGGTAAAAGGCAAGCTGACTAAAATTACCCAGGGTGAGGTAAACATCGGTTACAAGATGAGATTCCCAAAGTAATTTGAATTAATAATAAAAAAATAAGAAATAGAAACGCAGAACGTTCTTACACCAAGCCCGTCGAAGTGCAGGAGCCTGCTGCAGAATTACAAAAAATAAAATTATGCTGTTAGAAAAAATAATTTCAATTTCCGGAAAACCGGGACTTTTCAAATTAGTATCCCAACTGAAAAACGGATTCATCATTGAAGATGTTACCACCAAAAAGAAAGTAAGTATCGGGAATTCAAGCCAGGTGAGTCTTCTTGATAACATTGCAATGTTTACATTTGATAAAGAAGTTCCTTTGTTTGACGTTTTTGAAAATATTGCTAAAAATTACGACTACAAAGAAGCTATTCCTCACAAATCAAGTGATGCTGAGCTGAAAGAATTCATGACGGCTTCCCTTCCTGATTATGATACGGAAAGGGTATATGCTTCCGATATCAAGAAGCTGGCCCAATGGTACAACATCCTTCACAAAGCAGGATACATCACTCCGGAAAGCTTCGTAAAAGCAGAGCCTGAAACTTTGGATGGTGAACCGGCAACTGAAGACGTAAACGTAGAAAAAGAAGCGGCTAAAAAAGCTCCGAAAGCTGAAAAACCAGCCGCTCCAAAAGTAAAAGCGAATTCTGCCGCAAAATCTGCTCCTAAAAGCACCCACAGAAAACAAGGGTAATTCCTTGATCTGAATTAAAAATACAAGCCTCGTCATTCCTGACGAGGTTTTTTTGTTGCGGGATTTGTACATGTGCAGGGCAATAATCAGCTTGATTCAA
>JAKOOG010000024.1 GCA_022701545.1 Weeksellaceae bacterium
CCCCGAAAAATAAGAACAGGACCACAGAAAAGGTTGCGGAAAACGGGGTTTTCATACTGAACGGGATGATGGCCATTACCACCGCGGCATACAGGATATTGACCCATCCGAATCTTTTGAGCCACAACAAAGCATGCAGATTGAAAACCTGGTCTCTGCTTATCTCTTTTAAAAACCGGTAGCTCGCATACACAAACAGGGTAATGAAACTGGAATTGGAAATATAATTTAAAATACCGGAGGTGCTGAATATTCCGGTCACAAGATTCTGGCGGGTAAAAGGAATAAAAATTTTGAATTTCATGAGATCATCCATGGGCCGTGTCCACTGGTTTTGCGACCAGCCGGCATTCGTTCCCGTGATAAAAAAATCTGAGAGAATGGTATTTCCCGTTTTGAAGTTATAGGCAAGAACACCAAATCCGATGATTTCATAAATGCACAGAACGGCAAATAATACGAACAGTGCCAACAGAAGGTAACTGAGATACTGTGAAAGTGAGTTTTTTCCGATAATTTTCATCATATCAATTATTTTAAAAGTTCCATCATTTCAGGATGATATTTTTCCGCGTAATTTAAGGCGGTCAGTCCTTTTTCCGTTTTGGTTTCTTTTTTTGCTCCATTTTCAAGCAGCTTTTTTACCATCGCCACATCGCCATATTTTACAGCAAACATCAGGGCCGTTTTACCGTCACATATTTTTTCGAGATCTGCTTTTTCGTCAATGAGCTTCTGAAAAATCTTTATGCTTTTCATTTTAATGGCCAAAGATAGTAAAGTGTAAGAATTATCCTGGATGTTATAGCATTGGTTGATGCCGTATCCGCTGAGCAGATCCGAAAAACGTGCTGTATTGTCGAATTTCAGCATTTGTTTCTGATCGTTGCTCAATTCCTGGGCAGAAACAGATCCGAAAATTAAAACCAACAGAGAAAATAATAATTTGTTCATGATAATGTAAATTTAGTTGTAATTAATAATAAGCTAGATAGCCAGGTCATTCTCGTCCTGAATCTCTTTTCCTTTTAAAAAGATTTCCTTCATGAGCATGAAGATGAGACCGGTGATTATAAATATAAATGGCTGCGTAAAATCGAACTGCTGTGATGAAATCAAAAAATCAATAAGAAGGTGGATGATGCCGAAGGATAGCAGCCCGAAACCTAAGATTTTAAAATTTTGGACTGCTTTGCCGGTAAAGAAATTGTCCCTGGACAGTTCAATACTAATTTTTAAAACCACAATTAAAATAAAGTTGATGGAGAGTAGTCCGAAAAAAGCCAGCAATAAACCTTCTGTCGAATTTTCGGTGGATAAAACCATTTTGCTGTAAGGATAATGAAACCGGACACTTTCATACGCCTTGCTGTGATGGGAGTTCTGAAGAGTTTCCAATGAGATGAAACGGTTGACTTTGTTTGTGAAAAAATAAGTTGCCAGCAGACCTAATGTCCATAATGAAGCTGCGGAAAACCCGGCTGTGTAAATACCGAAAGGGTATCTGATCCACCAGAGTAATGACTTTTTTCCTGTAATTTTCATGTGAATATTATTTTATTTATTGCAAATATATAAATATTTATTGTTTTGCGATAAATATTTGTTGAAATATAATCTTTTCTTTTCGTTAAATAATTTGGCGGCAATGCTTTTTATCAAACTTTCCTTATAAAAAGAGATAATTATTCCTGAAACAGTATTTTTGCCGATATAAAAAGAAACCTTATGTCAAAGTATATCAGCTTTATCAAAAAAGCCCTAAGCGGAGAACAGGCCGACTATACCAAAATAGCCATTCGGAGCGCGGTGCTTCTGCTGGCCATCCCGATGATGCTGGAAATGGCCATGGAGTCGGTATTCGCATTGGTGGATCTGTATTTTGTCGGGCATCTGAAAGAGAGCGGCTATGCCATCCAGACAGTCGGGCTTACAGAATCCGTGCTCTCTGTCATGTATTCCATTGCCATTGGGATGAGTATGGCTGCAACGGCGGTTGTCGCCCGGAGGATCGGTGAGAAAAATCCGGAACAGGCTTCGAGAAGTGCTGCGCAGGTTCTTCTGATTTCTCTTGCAATCACTTTTGTTCTCAGTATTTTCGGAGTGGTCTACGCCGAAGAAATTTTATTGCTGATGGGTTCAGGGCCGGAAGCTGCAGCATACGGCAAAGCGTTTACGGCCATTATGATGGGAAGCAGTGTCATTATTATGCTGCTGTTCCTGATTAACGGGATTTTCCGTGGGGCAGGTAACGCCGCCATTGCCATGAAATCACTTTGGATTGCCAATATCGCGAATATCATCTTATGCCCGGTATTAATAAAAGGATTCGGCCCGATTCCTGCGATGGGTCTTACCGGAGCGGCTCTTGCCACTACAATCGGAAGAAGCATCGGGGTCATGTACCAATTGTACCATTTGTTGGTTGCAGATACCCAGATCCGTATTGCGATCGGTTATTTTAAACCTGATTTCGCGGTGATAAAATCAGTCATAAAGATTGCAACGCCGGGGATCTTTCAGTTTGTAATCGCTTCCTGCAGCTGGATTTTTCTGGCCCAGCTGGTAGCCACCACAGGTGGAGAAAATGCGTCGGCAGGCTATCAGACTGCCTTGCGGCTGATGATGTTCTTCATGCTTCCGGCCTGGGGATTAAGTAATGCGGCTTCCACTTTGGTTGGACAGAACATGGGAGCCAATGAAATGCTGAGGGCCGAACAAGCGGTGATGAAAACGGTAAAATACAACGTCATTTTTATGGTAACCGTAAGTCTGATATTTTTCCTGTCAGGCGATTTTCTGGTAGGTTTTTTTACAGAGGAAGCCGAAATTAAGGAAATAGCCAAAAATGCTTTGCACATTATGAGCGTCGGGTTTATTTTCTATGGAATCGGGATGGTGATGATCAATGCTTTCAACGGCGCGGGTGATACCTGGACGCCGACCTGGGTAAACCTTTGCGGATTCTGGCTGTTCCAGATTCCATTGGCGTATTTTCTTTCAAAATATGTTGAGATGGGGCCGAAAGGTGTTTTTATATCAATCCCCGTAACGGAAATGCTAATTACCATGGTTGCCTTTATTTTGTTTAAAAGAGGAAAATGGAAAACGGTGAAAGTGTAGAAACTTGAAAGCCGGATGAATAATAGACTTCCGCCATTGCATATTCAGCCTCTATTTACAAAAGAATTATAATAATTTTAACAGCTGGAATCTTTGATTTTAGGCTTGTATTTTCTAAATTCGTAATCAACCAACAAAATGTATTACTTATGGGAAAAGGAGACAAAAAATCCAAGCGAGGTAAAATCAATAATGGAAGTTACGGAAAAAGAAGACCGAGAAAAGCTTCAAAATCTGTAACCGCTTCCGAAGAGAAGGCCAAAGATTAAACAAAAAGACCGGCAAAATCAATCGCCGGTCTTTTTTATATATAACAAAATTAAATTAATTATTTTCCGAAAAATCCTCCAAGGATGTCGCCTAATCCGCCACCGCCCTGTTGTTTCTTCTGATCGTTCCCGCCCAGTACACTTCCGAGAATATCATTCAGCGGGTTTCCTGAAGACTTGGAATTTCCGCCGCCTAACACACTTCCCAGAATATCATTTAAAGGACTGGACTGCTGTTGCTGAGACTCATTGGACGCATTGCCGAGAATTCCGCCCAGTAAATCGCCTAAGCCGCCGGCCCCTACGTTGTTCTGTTGTTTTTCCTTTCCGATATAGCCCATAATTATGGGAGCCAGCATAGAAAGGATAGGCCCGATTTTATCAATTGAAATTCCGGTGTTCTGCGAAAGCCGGTTTTCTACATTCGGTTTTTCTTCACCGAAAATATGGTTCAAGATCGATCCTCCTTCCGACTGTCTTGCGTCTGCCTGGGAAACATCATCGAGGATACTTCCGTCATGATCTTTATCCAGGGCATTATTCAGCGCTTCGGCTTCGTTGGCATCCTGTGACTTATTTTTAAGATAAGAAATAATAAGCGGTGCAGCAACGGCCAATAAAGCAATGATCTGTGTTTTGCTGATGCCGAACTTGTTTTCTGCCTGTTCGGCTACCTGATTGCCGGTATTTCCCGTAAGTAAATCGATAAGACCCATAGTTTGTGTTTATTTTATTGATTAAATTAAAGCTATCAAAAAATATTCCTCAACGATTTTTTTATTCAAATTAACCCGTAAATTTTTTATCAATTCAGGAAAAATACTGGATAGGAAGTTTAATTTTTCAAAATAGGGACATTCGAACAGGCTTCTCCGAACATCAGTGATTTTACGATCGGCTGCAGCTGTTCTACCAGTTCGATATAGGCGTTCTCCGGGATTTCTTTATCCGAACAGCCTTTTACCAACACTCTTTTTCCCCTCATTTCTTCAAAATCATGGCGCTGGATGGCATTGTGCATCAGGATTACCTCCAGGTCTTCACGGTTCCCGAAAACGATTTTCCGGGTGACTCCGGTAAGCTTGGCAGTAATTAAAAAATACGCCCAAAGCGGAACGATGGCATCGGCCGAATTGTATACGTAAATGTATGCATCGCGGTATTCTTCAACATCAATTGCAGCTACCTTTTCCCGGAAGTCTTTTTCTTTCAGGATCATTTCCATAAAAAGAAAGTCCTTGAGATCGATCCCTTTTCGTACCCCTTTCGGAATAAGATCAGTGAGATCGAAATTGATCAGTCCGCTTTCCGCTACTTTATTCCGGATTTCAAATTCTTCTGACATTTTTTATCATTATCTTTGGACAAATTTACAAATTAAGATGGTTGCGACCTCTTATTTGTTCTCTATTCCTTTAATAGAAGTCTCCCATAATCCAGATAAACCGGTTGGGAGTTCAGGGAGTTAATCAAAAACATTTCAGAAGATGAAATATTATATTATTGCCGGAGAAGCTTCCGGAGACCTGCACGGAAGCAATTTGATGAAGGCTTTGAAAAAGAAAGATCCTGCAGCAGAATTCCGGTTCTGGGGTGGCGACCTTATGGCAAAGCAGGGCGGCACCTTGGTAAAGCATTACCGGGACCTCGCCTTTATGGGCTTTCTGGAAGTAGCCAGGAACCTGAGGACGATTCTGAACAATATTAAATTCTGTAAAGAAGACATCAGCAGCAACCGGCCCGACGTCCTGGTACTTGTTGATTATCCGGGATTCAACCTGAGGATTGCCAAATTTGCCAAAGAATTGGGAATTAAAGTGGTGTATTATATTTCTCCCCAGCTTTGGGCCTGGAAAGAGGGCAGGGTGGAGATCATTAAAAAATATGTGGATGAAATGATGGTGATTCTTCCTTTTGAGGAAGATTTCTATAAAAAGCACGGCGTTCACTCTCATTTTGTAGGCCATCCTTTGCTGGATGCAATTTCCACTCTGGAAGATCTCGATGTTGAAGACTTTAAAAGGGAAAACGGCCTGAATGAAAAGGAAATTATTGCTTTGCTGCCGGGCTCCCGGAAACAGGAAGTCGAAAAGATGCTCGCTGTGATGCTTTCGGTAAGGCCTTATTTTAAGGAATACCAATTTGTGATTGCCGGCGCCCCGAGTCTTCCGAAAGAATTTTATCAGAATTACGCAGACGATAACGTGCATTTCGTCTCCAATAAAACGTATGATCTGCTGAGGTGCTCCAAAGCGGCCCTGGTAACCTCCGGGACGGCAACCTTGGAAACCGCCTTGCTGAACGTACCGGAAGTGGTCTGCTACCGGGGAAGTAAAATCTCTTATGCCATCGCTAAACGTCTCGTTAAAAACATCCGGTACATTTCCCTGGTCAACCTCATTATGGACCGTGAGGTAGTAAAGGAACTGATCCAGAATGAACTGAATACGAATAATCTGGTTGAAGAACTTAAAAAGATCCTGGCTACGGAAAAAAGGGTTGAAGTTTTAAGGGATTATGAGCTGCTGAGAGAGGAGCTAGGCGGGAAAGGAGCGAGCGGAAATGCGGCGGAGGTGATTATGAAGGTGTAAAAATTTAATAAAGAATAAAGAATCGCAGGAAATTTTTCTGCGATTTTTGTTTTTCACGAGGGATTGAGTCCGTTTTTTAAAATTTCAGCCGGGTGATTTGCGTTTTTTTATTCGATTGAATATTTTTGGATTACACAAATTTTGGAATTGAATAAACAGCCGTTTCTTATTCTTGCGATCTGCTTTATCCTGGGGATCTTCTTTCAGGATTATTTTTCTTTGGATAAAAGCATGATTCACCGGATCATAGGAATTTGTTTCTTGCTCATGATTCCTGCATTTTTCAACAAGTATTTTTTCTATAAAGCAAGGTCTTATCTACTTGGAATGATGTTTTTTGCATTAGGCATGATCCTCCATTTCTTCAACACGGGCCGGTCTCAATACATACCGGTCTCCAAAAGTGAAGCAATTGTTTTTAAAATAAGCAAAAAACTGAATTCCAATGCGAGGAACCGTAAATATGAAGCCGTTGTCCGGACAGGAGAAGGAGAATGTTTCAATGCGGTGGTATATCTCCCAAAAGATCAGAAAGACCTGGATTTTAAGCATTATTATAAAACCGGGGCATATCTTTCGAAGCCTAAAACTCCGCAGCATGATTTCCAGTTTGATTATTCAAAATATTTAAAGCGGAAAAATATTGAACTCCAGTGTTATATCAATGATGAGGTTTCCGCTTCGGAACGGAACGATTTAAGCTGGCTTGAAAAACTCTCACAGAGAAGGCTGGAAGTATTGCAACGGATTGATAAAGCCGGATTGTCGCCAACATCCAGAGAGTTTCTGAAAGGGATCATCCTTGCAGACCGTACGGAAATTGATGCACAGACCGTGCAGGATTTCAGCCGGTCTGGCCTGATTCATTTCCTGGCGATTTCAGGAACGCATATTGTGGTGATTTTCGGGCTGTTCTATTTTGTATTGATAAAAATTTTACCACTGAAATTCAGAACATTTGCCATAATTGTGAGTTTGTCTTTTATCTGGATTTTTACGGTTTTCATTGGCTTCGGAAGTTCGGTGGTCCGTTCAAGCCTGATGCTGACCATTTATTTTATCTACGTCCTGCTTCAGCGTAAGACCGATCTGCTGCATGCTTTGGCCTTATCGGCCTTAATAATCTTAATTGCTGACACCCAGCAGATTTTTGATGTGGGCTTTCAGCTGAGCTTTCTGGCAGTTCTTGGAATTTACTGGCTGAATCAGCCGATCCTCAGGTATTTCCCAAGACAGGATAACTGGTTGAAGAAGATCCTGTTCAATACCATTTCAATTTCCATAGCTGCCCAATTGGCAACGCTGCCGCTGGTGCTGTATTATTTCCATCAGTTTTCTTTTATTTCGATCATCGCCAACTTTTTCATCGTTCCTTTTTCGGAAGTGATCATTATTTCTTCTTTTGTAATGACGGCTTTAGTTGCTTTCCATTTAAATTTTGAATGGCTCAACGGTGTCTATGATTTTATTATTCAGGTTTTGCTCAAGATCATCCATTGGTTTGCGGGTTTTGATTCCCTGTTTTTAGAAAATATCCCGATGAACGGAGTAGAAGTATGCTTTTTCTTTCTGATTGTTTATTTGCTGAGGTTTGCCGTAGTAAAATTCAATATTCAGAATTCAGCATGGCTGATGATGTCTGTTGTTGCG
Organism: Weeksellaceae bacterium; assembly: GCA_022701545.1. Taxonomy (GTDB): domain Bacteria; phylum Bacteroidota; class Bacteroidia; order Flavobacteriales; family Weeksellaceae; genus Chryseobacterium. Next base: position 7,634 of record JAKOOG010000024.1, read on the forward strand.
TTTCTCATCGTAAGAATAAGTTTCAATCTGTACGCGCAGAAGCAAAACGAAATTCTAATTCATGATTTTTCCAGACATAAGGTTTTATCGTTGAAAAAGGGAAATCATGTCTGTTTCTGGATAAACAGAGAGGCAGACAAGCAAAAAATTAAACAGTACATCATTAATCCGTATTGTTCCTCTAGGCGCATTAAAAAAACAGCGGTCAGGATATTTCCGGACCATACACAAAAAGCGGTGTATCATGGAAAAATCTATGAGGTAAATTGAGGAGTGTCTTTTTGCCTTTTTCCTTTATTTATAAGATTTTATAATCTTATTTAGAAACGTTACAAACTGGCCTTTTGTGAGATTTCTCACTTTTTGATGTTCTTTACATTTCTTAATTTTGTGGAAAATCAAATTTAAACTTATATGGCAGGTTTAACGAGTTCTACAATAGGTAGAAAATATGCTATGGCATTGTCGGCTATTTTTTTGCTGATATTTCTGATAATGCACCTTTCTGTAAACCTTTTGTCGGTTTTTGGGGCGGATGCTTACAACAATGCTTCGCAGTTTATGGGGTATAATCCTCTGATCCAATTTATAATGCAGCCGGTTCTGATCATTGCTGTGGTGTTCCATTTTGTAATGGGATTTGTTCTGGAAATTAAAAACCAGAAGGCACGTCCTATTAAATACGAGTCAAATAATCCTTCTCACAACTCTACCTGGATGTCCAGAAATATGATTATTTCAGGGGCTGTGATTCTGGCCTTTATTTTTCTTCATATGTATGACTTCTGGTTCCATGAAATGAACTACAAGTACATCAATGGGCTTCCGGTTGAAGAATCCCGTTTCTGGGGAGACCTGCATGCTAAGTTTGCGGATATCTGGAGAGTGGCTTTATATGTGATTTCATTCATTTTGTTAGGATTGCACTTAGCGCACGGATTCCAGTCTTCATTCCAGTCGATCGGGGCAAGACATCCGAAATATACACCGGTAGTCAGAGCCATCGGGAAATGGTATTCCATCCTTATTCCGGCAGGCTTTATTTTTATTGCAATTTTTCACTTTGTAACTCAATAATATCAAGATACTAAATTATGAGTAAATTAGATTCAAAGATTCCTGGAGGTCCGTTAAAGGACAAATGGAAAAATCATAAAGACCATATGAACCTTGTTGCACCAAACAACAGAGATAAGATTGATATTATTGTTGTTGGGACAGGTTTGGCAGGTGGTTCTGCAGCCGCTACTCTGGCAGAGCAGGGGTATAATGTAAAGGCTTTCTGTTACCAGGATTCTCCGAGAAGGGCACACTCGATCGCCGCTCAGGGAGGTATCAATGCCGCCAAAAATTATCAGGGAGACGGCGACTCTACCTACAGATTGTTCTACGATACGATTAAAGGGGGAGATTACCGCGCAAGAGAAGCCAACGTATACCGATTGGCTGAAGTTTCTGCCAATATCATCGACCAATGTGTTGCCCAGGGCGTGCCTTTCGGACGTGAGTACGGAGGCCAGCTGGATAACCGTTCATTCGGCGGGGTTCAGGTAAAAAGAACGTTTTATGCAAAAGGACAGACGGGGCAGCAGCTTCTTTTAGGTGCTTATTCTGCGATGAGCCGCCAGATCGGTAAAGGAAGAATTAAAATGTACAACCGTCATGAAATGATGGACCTTGTAATTGTAGACGGAAAAGCAAGAGGGATCATCGCAAGGAACCTGGTAACCGGTGAAATCGAAAGGCATTCTGCCCACGCGGTGGTTATTGCTTCAGGAGGTTACGGAAACGTATATTTCCTTTCTACCAACGCTATGGGATCTAATGTTTCTGCAGCGTGGAAAATTCACAAAAAAGGAGCGTACTTCGCAAACCCTTGCTATGTACAGATTCACCCGACCTGTATTCCGGTGCACGGGACGCAGCAGTCTAAGCTTACTCTGATGTCCGAATCTTTAAGAAACTCCGGAAGAATCTGGGTTCCTAAGAAAATTGAAGATTCTGTAGCCATTAGAGAAGGCAAATTAAGACCTGAAAATATTAAGGAGGAAGACAGAGATTACTATCTGGAAAGAAGATATCCTGCATTCGGAAACCTTGTGCCTAGGGACGTTGCGTCGAGAGCCGGTAAAGAGCGATGTGATGCCGGTTACGGAATCGAAAATAACGATACTAAAGAAGGTGTTTACTTAGATTTCTCTACGGAGATTATCAAAAAAGGTAAAGAAGCCGCTATCGAAAAACATATTCACAATCCTACAGATCAGCAGATCTATGACTTGGGGAAAGCCTGGATTGAGGAGAAATACGGTAACTTATTCGTAATGTACGAAAAGATCACAGCTGATGATCCTTACAAAACGCCGATGAAGATTTACCCTGCAGTACACTATACCATGGGAGGTGTTTGGGTTGACTACAACTTACAGTCTACAATTCCTGGATGTTTTGTCATCGGTGAAGCCAACTTCTCTGATCACGGCGCAAACCGATTGGGAGCTTCTGCTCTGATGCAGGGATTGGCAGACGGATATTTCGTACTTCCTTATACGATTGCAGATTATCTTTCTGCAGACATCAGAACAGGTTCCATTCCTACAAACTCAGCAGATTTC
>JAKOOG010000028.1 GCA_022701545.1 Weeksellaceae bacterium
GCCGCAACGGAAGCCGACCGGCCTTACGGATTTGTCTTTTTTGATTGTCTGCTGACTGCCAAAGATGGTGTTACCAAGGTCTATTTAGGAAGGCCCTGGAGGCCGTACGCAAAAACGGTATTCATCAGTACCGCAATGGGAAAACACATCCTTCCTGAAGGCTGGAACCCTTGGAAAGGCGACAAGATGTTCCCCGATAAAGAAAAGACGGCTTATTACGCGGAATATGGAAGCAAGGGCGAAGGGGATAACAACAAAAAAAGGGTAAGCTGGTCCCATCAGCTTACAAAAAGAGACCTGAAAAATTATACCCTGGAAAAAATCCTGAACGGCTGGGACCCTGAACTGAACAACAGGTAATCTGCACAGCAATCCTGTAAAAAGGTATACTTTAAAACCGATTGTAACAGCACATCAGATAAAATAAAATAAGCTGTTTATAATCACGCAGATCGGAAGGTTGAGCAGATTTTATTTGCATATGGATCTACGTGATCACTGTAACCTGCAGAAGGTAATATTATTCTCAACATCATGTAAACAGACTTCAGGCAAATGGCCGGACTCCGGTTTAAAGAATATCAATTAAAATTAACAGACAATGAATAAACAATTAAGCTTCCTACTGCTCTTTATTTCCTGGTTTGCTTTTGCACAGCAGAAACCGGTGCTATTCCTGATCGGCGATTCGACGATGGCCGATAAGGAGAACCCGGATAAAAACCCAGAACATGGCTGGGGACAGGTCTTGCCGCAATTTTTCACGGGTGGCATTGAAATTCAAAACCACGCCATGAACGGCAGAAGTTCCAAAAGCTTCAGAACGGAAGGAAGATGGGATAAGATAGAAAAACAGCTGAAAAAGGGCGATTTTGTGATGATCCAGTTTGGCCATAATGACCAGAAGTTAAAAGATTCCACCAAATTCACCAATCCGTATACCCAGTACAGAGCTAATCTGGAAAGGTATGTTAAAGAAACCAGGGCCAAAGGGGCTATCCCAATTCTGATGACCTCAATAGTGAGAAGGAACTTCAACGAAAACGGCGTCTTGGTCGATACCCATAAGGAATATCCTTTAGTCGTAAGAATGGTGGCTGAGGAGATGAAAGTTCCGTTCGTGGATATGCAGCTGCTGACCGAACAGCTGGAAATTTCCTACGGCCCCGAAAATTCAAAAAAGCTCCACCTGCACTATAAAGAAGGTGAAAACCCTTATTATCCGAAAGGCAAGGAAGACGATACCCATTTATCAAAGTCAGGCGCAGAAGCGGTAGCCGGATTGGCAGTGAAAAAACTGAAAACTATGAAAACGGGATTGGAGAAATACATTAAATGATTTTCCAGAGATGTTACAGATCAAAATGCTTTATTTTAAGTCACAGAAGAGAATTTTAATAGCCTTGAAAATATTTCAGAATACATCAAATTAAAATCCTTGATTTTTAAACTTTGCGTGTTTTATTTAACATTAGATCTTGAACTTTAAGCAAAGTGATGAATACCTTTTGTGGCTTAGACTTCTTCGAACCTTCGGTTTGTGATAAAATCTACCACGCATTGTAAAGATTTTTATGGATGATAGTCTGGCTTCGGCTCCGCTCAGTCATTGGCCGCTTTTAAGTGTAATATAACGAGAATTTTAATTTTTTCCTGACGTACGTTGTGTTTAAAAACATTTAATTAAAAAAATATGGATTTCAAAAAAGAGCTTTTCTTCGACGGTAATTCCGCTTGGGAAGAACTGGGCGGAGGTGTTTCGCGCCAGTTTGTCGGCTATAATTCCCAGGTCATGATGGTGATTGTAAAATTTGAAAAAGAGGCAATTGGAGCCCTGCATCAGCATTTCCATTCGCAGATCACTTATGTGGCGGAAGGAACATTTGAGGTTATTGTTGACGGTGAAACGAAAATTCTCCGGAAGGGCGACGGCTTTTTTGCACAGCCCAACATAGTTCATGGAGTGAAATGCCTGGAAGCAGGACAGCTGATCGATGCATTTGCTCCGTTCAGGGAGGATTTTCTGAAGGAATAATTTCTTGCCTACAAAAGACAGGATTCAGCCCTGATGATTATCGATTTCGGCTAAGCCATTGTGTAACCAAATCCCTTATATCGGCGTGCAATTTCCGGCGATCGTAATTGGAGGCAATCGATTGAAAAAAATACAATTTTTAAAAATGACAGCCATCTGTCGCTCAATACAATATTTTAGTATGAATTAACAATTTAAATTATCAACCAAATAATGACATTTATTATGAAAACCAATCTCAGAGTATCATTTTTAGCACTTACTTTAAGTACTGCTGCGTTCTTTTCATCCTGCGGACAGGACGACCTTAAAAACGATGTATCCGAAAACTCCGGGGTACAAAACCTGAAAAAAAATGCAGCGGTCAATGCCGTATCTTTAGCAGATTGTACAGCTCCCGGATGGGCTTCCCAGAACGGCGGAACCACCGGAGGGGGAACTGCTGCAGAAACCACGGTAACCACCTATTCCCAGCTGAAAGCGGCTATCGAAAATACGTCGGTAAAAGTGATCCGGGTATCGGGAACCATTACCGTTACGGCGCGCCTTTCATTTCAGGACCAGACCGGAAAAACGATTTACGGGGCAAGCGGTGCCCGGTTGGTATCTGCGGACCAGACGAAAGACGGATCAGGAATCATCAACATCAAAAGGTGCAGCAATATTGTGATCCGGAACCTGATTTTTGAAGGGCCCGGGGCTTACGATACCGATGGCTGGGACAATGCGATCCTTGATGACTGCCGGAATGTCTGGATCGACCACTGCGAGTTCAGGGACGGCGTAGACGGTAATTTTGACATCAAAAACAAATCGGACTATATTACGGTTTCCTACACCAAGTTCCATTACCTGAAAACCCCGAAAGCAGGAGGCCCCGGCGGGACGGATGACCACCGTTTCTCCAACCTCATCGGTTCCAGCGACGGTGCCACCGCCGATGCCGGAAAACTGAACGTTACTTTTGTGCGCTGCTGGTGGGCTCCCGGATGCAGGGAACGGATGCCGAGGGTACGCTACGGGAAAATCCATGTCCTGAACAGCTATTTCAACAGTTCCGTAAGCAATAAGTGTATTGCTGCAGGAGTGCAGGCCAATATCCTTGTTGAAAGAAATGTCTTTGAAAATGTAAAGAACCCGATCAGCCTGGAAACCGGCCTTACCGCCGTTACCCAAACCGGAAACAGCTTTGTGAACGTTACCGGAAACACTTCGGGAAGCGGAACTGCATTTACACCGCCTTACAGCATCAGCAAGCTCAATGTCGCCGATGTAAAATCGGATGTCACAGCCAGAGCCGGAGCCACTTTAAGCGGAAATATCTGCGAAGCCTTATAAGGAATGTAGACATGAAAATAAGAAAAGCCGGAAAATTCCGGCTTTTTCTTTATCATTTAAACATGCATTTGATCAATGTTATTCCGCCAGCTGATTCTTTACCAGCCATTTCGGATATTCTTTGCTGATCAGCTTCTCTGCAAAATCTCCGAACCAGCTGTAGCCGTTCCTGCGCTCTTCCGAAACTTCATTATAATTATATTTTACGCTTCCGTCACGGTCTCCGAAGAGCGGCCTGTTGTTATGGATGTCGTAAAACCTTGCCCAGATAACAGAATTTTTATCTTCAGCCAGTATCCGTACGGTTTTGCCGTTTTGTTTAGCTACCTCATAGCTATATCCTTCCATATCATGCTCTTCAAACCATTTAACGGCAGCTTTTACGGACTTTTCAATTTCAGGAGTTACGGGCTGCATCATCAGAAACCTTACAATTCCCACCGATTCGGCCGTAGCAAGGGAAATCGGTTCAAATGCCCTGGCCTTGTCCGGCTGCAGGGTGATTTCATTATACTGGTCTGCCCAGATGGACGGCTTTCCGTTCTGAAGAACCTGTGTTTTTAATATACACTCAATTCCTTTCTTTACTGCATTCTTCGACTTTTGCTTCAATTTCTCCTCAACGGCAGCAAAATCATTTTTTCCTTCGGCAACATTGTATAAAACCGTTAGGGCATTCACCATTGCATGATCATTAAAGGTGACCTGCTTCCTGTACAGGCTCGTATTCGGATAATACTGGGGAAATCCTCCGTTGTCGTACTGCATGGTAAGGAGATAGCCAATTCCTTTTTCAGCAGCTTTCAGGTAGTCAGGGTTCTTTGTTTCGGAATAAGCTTTTATCAAAGCATTGATTTCACGAGAAGTCGCATTGTTATCAATGGTCGCGTGATCATTACCCGTTGCTTTGATCTTCTGTAAAAGGTTCTTGTTTATGGGTAAATGATAATCCACCACCGATTTATCTTCCAGCTGCTTCCCCCAACCCCCAACCGGCAGCTGATACAACAGGATTTTTTCGGCCAGTGAATCTTTTTTTTCCTGGGCGGAAACAGATACAGTAAATAGCCCCAGGATAAGTATACAGATATTCGGTTTCATTTTTATAATTTAACTTTGATAATTGATGGATTATGATGATTTAGCCCGTTTTTATGTTTTCCTAAATCCTGCTCCGCACTGACCAGACCGCTTTTCTACCAGGCACAACCGGCATTGGCCACCCATTTCCGGTGAGGCTTCGTAATACCCGGATGATTTTTCATCGGGAATTCCCTGTACCGGACCCGTATTAATGCAACCGATTGCACAATTGGGTCTGAAAAACGAATATTTAGCGGTAAACATAAATATATCAGCTAAGTAGTCTCAAAAATAATAAAAATAAATTAGAATATGCCGTCTTTCTTTAATGACATCAACATCACCGTCAAGATTCCAAAATTTTTAAAGAATCCTTACAGTACAGGATGATTTTTTCCTGCATATAATTTAGATTGCAGTTGATAAATATAATGATAATGAAATTCGTTAATTACAAAATAAAAATTCTGGCTTTAACAGTTTTACATGCCGGCATATTCTTAATTTCCGCTCAGGAAAAAATCATATTATGGCCAAGAGGCCAGATGCCTAATTCTAAGGGCCTGTCACTTAAAACCGAAGAAAAGGACGGAAGAATTGTACAGATCCAAGAACCTGAACTTTTTGCCTTTTTGCCACCTAAGGAAGAAAGGAAACCCATGGCGGTAATTGTGATTCCCGGCGGCGGCTATTATAAGCTGACTTATGATCTCGGCGGTTATCAGATTGCAAAATGGTTCAACACCTTGGGAATCTCAGCTTTTGTCCTGAATTACAGGCTGCCCGTTTCTCCTGATGTAAAACAGCGGGAAATTGCACCGTTACAGGATATTCAGGCTGCCATCAAATACATCCGGAAAAATGCCGGTCAATATGGTATTTCTCCGGAGCAGATCGGGGTAATCGGAACTTCTGCTGGAGGCCATCTTGCAGCTTCGGTAAGCAATATCAAAACCGATTACACCGCATTGAACGGCGACTGGGCGTCCATTTCCACCATTCCGGATTTTGCAATTTTAGTTTCTCCGGTTATTGATTTGGGAGAATTTGCACACGCCGGAAGCCGCAACAGCCTGTTGGGCGATCATGCTTCCCAAGAGAAAATCAGTGAATATTCCATGCAAAACCGGGTTACGGAAAAAACACCGCCTACCCTATTGCTTCATGCCCAGGATGATAAAACCGTCCCGGTCATGAACAGCATTTTGTATTATCAGGCAATGTCGAAACATAAAGTAAAAGGTGCCCTGTTTATCTTCCCGGAAGGCGGCCATAAAATCGGGATAACCAATAGATCTGAGCTCACCGATAACTGGAAGATCCTGTGTTCCGATTGGTTGAAAACACTTTTTCCGGAAAAATGAACCGGAACCGACAGTGCAGGATAATCATTTGTTATTTTTATTTTAGATTGCAGTTGTAGAAACGCTTTAACCTTTTACTGTAACCCTTATGAAAAAATATATTCCCATTCTGTTTTTTTTAGTGCTGTCCATCGCAGGTTCTGCCCAGTACAGGCCCTGGACTTCTGCAAAACAGCCTTTAAAGGAAATCGAAACCTTAAAAAAGCAGATTGAAAAGCCGGTATTCAGGAATGCAGATTACCTGATTACCGATTTCGGTGCAATTGGAGACGGAAAAACAAAAAATACCGAAGCTTTCAGAAAAGCCATTGAAAAATGCAATGCTGATGGCGGAGGAAGAGTTGTCGTTCCAAACGGAGTTTTCCTGACCGGCGCGATTTATCTAAAATCAAATGTCAATCTCCATCTCACTGACGGCTCTACGGTTCTGTTCAGTCAGGACAGCAACGACTACCCTATCGTTTTCACCCGTTGGGAAGGGATGGAATGCATGAATTATTCATCGTTGATCTACGCTTATGAAGAAGAAAATATCGCTGTTACCGGAAAGGGAACTTTAGACGGAAATGCCGATTTGGACCACTGGTGGTTCTGGTGCGGTGCCACAAAATACGGTTATAACGAATCCCGCCCGGGAAGACAAAATCCTGCCCGTGCAAAGCTTCACGAATATATGGCGCAGAGAAAACCTGCCAGGGAAAGAATTTTCGGGGACGGAGGGTATTTAAGACCGAATTTCATTCAGCCATACCGGTCTAAAAACTTTTATATGGCGGATGTTCTGGTTAAAAATTCCCCGATGTGGAATCTGAATCCCGTCCTATGTGAAAATGTTTTGATTGAGCGCGTAAAAGTCATCAGCCACGGACCCAACAACGACGGTTTCGACCCTGAAGCCTGCAGAAATGTCTGGATTAAAGATTCCTACTTTGACACGGGAGACGACTGTATCGCCATCAAATCCGGAAGAGACGAGGACGGAAGAGACATCGGAAGACCTGCTGAAAACCACATCAGCGAAAACTGCGAAATGAAAGACGGCCACGGCGGTGTCGTTATCGGAAGCGAAATTGCAGGCGGTGCCAAAAACATTTATGCCATCGGAAACATCATGGACAGCAAAAATCTGGACCGCGCTTTAAGGATTAAAACCAGCTCCAGCCGTGGCGGAATCATCGAAAACGTATTTTTCTACAATACAAAAGTGGGTGCGTACAAGGAAGCTGCCGTCCGATTTAATATGCATTACGAAAAGCCGGGAAATCATATTCCCACCATCAGAAATATCTGGGTTGAGAATTTAACGGTAGACAAAGGCGGTAAATATGCCGTGTTCTCCGATGCATATGAATCTTCACCGGTGACGGACTTTACCATGATTAATGCGAAGATGGTTGGTGTTGAGGTCCCTTATAAAGTAGACTATCTGAAAAACGTGACTTTAAAAAACGTAACGGTAAACGGAAAGCCTTTAACCGGGCTAAAACCATAGAATGCGGAGGAAAACCATTTTTGCCGGACTGATTGTTTTAACGGCATTCTCACTTTCATATTCCCAGTCGGAACACTGGCAGAATAATGACCGTGAGCTGCATTACAAGGAAGACCGGGGCGATTTCTTATTGGTTAACGGAAAGTACCGTTTCAACCGTGCGCTGTATGGCGATAACCGCGCATCGCGTGTGGAAGCCGGAGATCTGCCGGAATTTGCACTCTACCTTCCGGGAATGGGCGGGAATCTTCAGTTTGTGATTCAGAAAGGAAATTCGATTAAGAAATTAATTCAGGCTGAAAAGATTGAAACCCGCTATCGTCCGGGCTCGATGTTATATGAAATTAAAGACCCGATTCTTGGCACCGGAACTTTAAAACTAACCGTTTTGGCACAAGCCCATGAAGAAGGCGTAATCGTAAAAATGGAAACTGTAAACATAGACTCTTCCACAAAAATCTATGCAGTGTATGGTGGTGCAAGCGGGACGACTTTCAGCAGAAACGGAGACATCGGCGCAGATCCGGAATCCGGATTTTATCTGTTGCCTGAGTATTGTCTGAACAACCAATTTCAGCTGAATAAAAACCAGTTTCAACTTAATTATTTAAACAAGAAAAAAGACACGCAATCTGTCAGCGGAAGTTTTTCAAACGTTAATTCATTACAGCAAACCGATGCCCAGACTTTGGAAAGGCTTGCTGAGTTTACCGGAAACAAAATACAGAAATCCCCCATTGTCTACGCCTCTTATTCTTCACAAAAACAACCGATCTTTATTCAGGTTTATAAGGGAACATTAACCAAAAACTTTTCGAATGAAGCGTTGAAAAATATATTTGATGAAGCTGAAAAAACTCGTTCCACCTTAACAAATCGGATTCAATTAAAAACGCCGGATGCAGACTTGAATCAATTCGGGGCCAATCTGGCCGTTGCGGCAGACGGAATCTGGGAAAGCCCGACCTACCTTCACGGCGCCGTTGCCTGGAGAATGCGACTGAATGCCTGGCGTGGCGCTTACACCGCCGATGCTTTGAGCTGGCACGACCGGGCGAAAGAACATTTTGAAAGTTATGCCAACTCACAGGTCTTAAAACCCGATTTTGCACCTGTCGAAATGGATACGCTCCGTCATCTTGCGCGTCACGAAGAAAAAATGGGAACTTCCGTTTTTTCGAGCGGTTATATTTCCAGGAATCCGAATGACAATACAAAACCGCATCATTACGATATGAACCTGGTGTTTTTCGACCAGCTGTTTTCACATTTCCATTACACCGGGGACAAGGAATTCCTAAAGAAAATGTGGCCGGTGATGGTCCGTCATATGGATTGGGAAAAACGGAATTTCAAACGCGGGGACCTGTACGATGCGTATGCTGCGATTTGGGCAAGTGATGCATTGCAGTATTCGGGTGGAAAGGTGACGCATACCTCGGCGTATAATTACCGGGCCAACCGTGAAATGGCGAAGCTGGCGAAAATTATTGGCGAAAATCCGCAGCCTTATGCACAGGAAGCCGATGCGATTTTAAAGGCGATGAAAAACGAGCTCTGGATTAAAAGCAAAGGGTATTTTGCTGAATATAAAGATGCTTTAGGCAACCGGATAGTTCACGACAAACCGGGAATCTGGTCGATTTACCATGTTTCGGACGCGTTTATTCTGAATGAATTTGAGGATTATCAAAACGTACAATACATCAATAATCACACGCCGAAAATTCCAATTACGGTAAAAGGTTCGGACAATAAAGATTATTTTACATTAGCCACGACCAACTGGCAGCCTTACGACTGGTCGATCAACAATGTCGCCTTGGCCGAGAATTTACAGACTGCCCTGGCGTACTGGCAGGCCGGAAGAAGGGACGAAGCCTACCGGCTCTGGAAAGGAAACCTGGTGGAAAGCATGTACTATGGCATCAGCCCGGGAAATTTCGAACAGCTTTCCCATTATGATGCATTCCGTGGTGAATTGTACCGGGATTTTGCAGACCCGATCGGCGTGGCGTCCAGAACGTTGACCGAAGGACTCTTCGGCGTTTATCCGGATTTGCTGGAAAATAAAATACGGATCAAACCCGGTTTCCCGAAAGACTGGAATTCCGCCGGACTGAAGCTTCCGGATTGGGAGTATCAGTTTAAAAGAACGTCAAAAAAAACTGAATATGTATTTAAATCAAAATATCAGATTCCTGTGTCGCTGGAAATGCAGATTCCTGTGAATGATTCCCGCATTAAATCTGTGAAGGTGAACGGTATAAAAGCAGCCTGGAAAATCAAACCGAATTCCATTCTTCAGCCGGTTATCCAGATTGAAACGCCGGAAGGAAAGGATTTTAAAATTGAAATCGATAAGTCCGGAGAGGAACTGAAAAGTGAACAGACCGATTATATCACTTACATTTCTGAAAGTTTTCAATTGAATTTTGATTCAAAAAAGAAAATTAAAGCGGTTCTCGACCCACAGGAATTAATTAAAATCCGAAATGGAAATCAGTTTGAGCTGATTCAGGAAGAAAGAAAAGGTACTTTTTTCGTACAGGTCGTGCAAAACGGAACCACCTGGTGGCAACCGGTGAATGTAGATATCCGTTTTCCTTTGGAGGCAAAATGGGTGAACAGAAAACTGCAGGTTCACTCCAAATCCTCTAATCCGATTCATGGAAAACTAACGGTTAATGGTTTAACTCAAACCTTCAGCATTCAGAAAAATCAAAGTTTACTGATTGAAATTCCGGCACCTTATCTGAGTAAGGGAACCAATTCTATTGAGCTTGATTACAATAGAATTAAACAAAATGCTGAAATTACGGATTGGGAAATTGAGAATAAAGTTGAATTCGAAACCATCTCATTAGCATCAGAATACAATGAAAAAGTAACGGAGATCTTCAATCAGAAATACCTTTCGCCACGATTGAAAGTGCCTACCCTGCAGCTTCCGTGGCAGGGAATCGGAAACTGGTGTTATCCGTTGATAACCGCCCAAATCGACGACAGCGGATTCATGAATAAGATCAAAAATAACAAGGTCGATTACCTTGGAATTCCTTTTTTAATTGACAAAGCCGATAAAAATATAGCATTTGTGAGTCAGTGGGACAATTATCCAGATTCGATAGAGATTCCATTAAATGGAAAAGGAAAAAAAATCTATTTCCTGATGGCCGGTTCTACGAATCCGATGCAGTCTCAGATGATAAACGGACGAATTACGGTTCATTATGCTGATGGTTCAACTTCAGAACTGGAACTGAAAAATCCCATAAACTGGTGGCCGATTGAGCAGGATTTGCTGGACGATAATTTTGCTTTTGAAATTCCGGATGATAAAATCCCGTACAGAGTAAAACTGAAGACAGGAGACTTATACAGAGGCGGAACTTTGGGTAAATATTCGAGCATTAAAGGATTTACAGACCGCCAGATAGAAGGCGGGGCGGCCACGATTCTGGATTTACCGATCAATCCGGGCAAAGAATTAAAATCGATACAACTAACAGCCGTAAGCAATGATGTGGTGATCGGACTGATGAGCGCGACTGTTTTGAAATAAATAATTAAAAAATGAATAAAATATCAATCTGCCTGAGTCTTTTCTGCATCGGATTCTCCTCCCTGAATGCCCAGAAAATCGACCGCCAAAAGGTGGTTCAACGGCATAATATCGTGAATGTTAAAGCAGATACCTTATCCACTTTAACGGTTGGAAACGGAAAATTTGCTTATACGGTTGACATTACCGGAATGCAGTCGTTCCCTGAATATTATAAAAACGGGGTTTCTTTGGGAACCCAGTCAGAATGGGGCTGGAACAGTTTCCCCAACACGGAACACTTTAAATTTGAGGAGACCCTGAAGCCTTATGATTTCAATCATGACGGGCGAAAAGCATTATACAGCGTACAGATCAAAGAACCGGAACGCAATAAGAAAGCCGTTGAATATTTCAGGGTTAATCAACACCGTCTGCAATTAGGGAATATCGGTATTGAACTGATTAAAAAAAACGGTAAGAAAGCACAGGTTTCTGATTTGCAGGACATCAGTCAGAACATCGATTTGTGGACCGGGATTATTACCAGCGAATTTTCTCTCGAGGGAACGCCGGTGAAAGTCAGGACGGCATCTTTCCAGAATTCGGATAAAATCGGAGTTAAAATCGAATCGGATCTGGTGAAACAGAAAAGGCTTAAAGTTTTTGCGAAATACCCTTATCCAAGCGGGCAATTTCTGGATGAAGCCGCTTTTTACGGAAACGCAGATCAGCACTCCACGAAAATCATTTCATCAAACTCAACGCAGGGATTGATTGAGCATCAATTGCAAACGGCCGATTATTTTACACAATTGTATTTTACTGATGGTAAATTAATTGAAGCCGGAAAGCATTACTTCATTTACGAGCCTTCTCCAAAGAACAAAACGGTTGAATTGACGGTTGAATTTTCAGAAAAAAATCAGAAGACTTCAAAAAGTTTATTTGCCGATGCTGAGAAAGAAAGCATTTCAGGCTGGAAAAACTTCTGGGAAAGCGGAGCTGCCGTAGATTTTGAAGGAAGTACCGATAAAAGAGCTAACGAATTGGAAAGAAGAATCATACTGTCCGAATATTTAACGAAAGTTCAATGCGGAGGAAGCAATCCGCCCCAGGAAACAGGATTAACCTTCAACAGCTGGTACGGGAAACCGCATACGGAAATGCATTGGTGGCACGGCGTCCATTATGCACTCTGGGGAAGGCCGGAAATCCTGGAAAAACAACTGGGTTATTATTTCAGATCGTATGAAAAAGCTAAAAAATTAGCCGAAAGACAAGGTTATAAAGGGGTCCGCTGGATCAAAATGTCGGATAATGAGGGTAACGAAAGTCCGTCTTCTGTAGCTGCCTTTTTAATCTGGGAGCAACCGCATTTAATTTACATGACCGAACTTTTATACCGTCACAGCAAAGACAAAAAAGTTCTTGAAAAATATAAGGATCTGGTATATGCAACGGCTGATTTTATGGCTGATTTTGCAACCTACGACAAAGAAAAAGGCCGCTATAATCTGGGTAAAGGGGTGATTCCGGCGCAGGAAGTTTTCCCTGCAAAAGATACTTTTAACCCGACTTACGAAGTAGCGTACTGGGATTGGGCATTGCGGGTGGCACAGGAATGGAAAGAAAGATCCGGCGAGCCCAGGGATAAAAAATGGGATGATGTAATTGCTAAATTAGCGCCGCTTCCGGTTCAGGACGGTGTTTATTTATCCGCTGAATCAGCGAAGGACTCGTTTACCTATCCAAAATGGATGACCGACCACCCTGCCGTTTTAGGCGCTTTGGGAATGGTTCCGGAATCTCCGAAACTGGATAAAAAAATCATGAAAAATACCCTGGATATCGTCTGGGAACGATGGAACTGGGCGCACACCTGGGGCTGGGATTTCCCGATGACGGCCATGACGGCTGCAAGGCTGGGGCTTCCGGACAAAGCTTTGGATGCCCTGTTCATGGATATTCAGACGAACACCTATCTGAAAAACGGACATAATTATCAGGACAGCCGGCTCAGAATTTACCTTCCCGGAAACGGAGGCGTCCTGACAACCGTGGCCATGATGCTGGAAGGATGGGACCATTCTACAGGACAGTTCCCGGGTTTTCCAAAAGACGGAACCTGGAAGATCAAAGCGGAAGGTTTTAAGAAAATGCCGTAACAATTTCACATTCATATATACTGGAAGTCTGTTCTGCAAGGGGCAGGCTTTTTTAAGGTCAAGATTTAAAATTATCCCGAAAACCAATTCTTGTTTGTTCTAGGTTAGCAAACCGGTGATTGCAAAATTTAAACCCACCAATACCAATAATCATAAGTTATTAAAAATTAGATATTTAAATTAGCAAATCTTCTTAAACATGATGATTATCAGTTATGGTAATTTTTTGTAACTTGTCTTCTGTCGCAATTCAATTGTTCTTCATTGAATTTTTGTTAAACTAAATAATTTCGCTCAGAAAAACCATGGCAGAAACTTTTGAAATACATATCAACGAAAACTCCAGAGTTCCCAAATACAAACAGATCGTCGATTCTATTCTTGACGGTATCAACGGCGGGGAGATCAGGATCGGTGAAAAAATTCCGTCGATCAACGAGTTGAGTGAATCCTGTTTCCTTTCCCGGGATACGGTGGAAAAAGCCTACAAAGAACTCAGAAGAAGGCAGATTATTGAGTCTGTAAAAGGAAAAGGATATTATATTTCGCGCATCAATAAGAACGATACGATTAATATTTTCTTTCTGATCAATAAGCCGAGCACCTATAAGATGATGATTTACGATTATTTCGTGAATGCCATCGGTACCAAAGGAAATGTGGAAATGTATATTTACCATTGCGATGAAACACTTTTCATCAACGCTCTGGAGAAAAACATGGGCGGATTCGATTATTATGTCATCATGCCGCATTTCCGTGATGAGCATTCCAAGCATACCAGCTCCACAAAAAAGGTCATCGACATTATTGAAAAAATCCCGAAGAATAAATTACTGATGCTTGATAATACCAAACCGGATATTTCAGGGGAATACGGCTCTATTTTTCAGGATTTTGAACATGACATCTATAATGCCTTAAAGGAAGGATTGGATAAAATTAAGAAATATGAAAAAATAATCCTGGTTTACCCCGATAAGGACATCCATCCCTACCCTTTCCGTATTGCACGCGGTTTCGAGAAGTTTTGCCGGGATTTCAAGCTGGATTATGAAATCCTCGACGAAATATATCCCGATATGGAACTGCAGGATAAAGACATCTTCATTACCATCCGGGAACGCGATCTTGTGAACCTGGTAAAGCAGATCAGACAAAAAAACCTTGAACTGGGAAAAGATATAGGCATTATTTCCTATAATGAAACTCCACTGAAAGAACTCCTGGGAATTACCGTGATCACTACGGATTTTAAGGCAATGGGAGAATCTGCAGCCTATATGATTTTAAAAAATAAAAAAGAATCGGTAAATAATGTATTTAAATTTATTCAGCGCGATTCTCTATAATCATCAGAAAAAATTTTGCAGTAATATGCAATCGATTGCACAAATTGAGTATTTATATTTTAATTAAAAATAATCTTTTAACATGACAAAGAAAATAATTGTTGCGCTCATTTTTTTAACCGTTACTGCTGTTTCAGCACAGAAAAAAAGTGACCCGGAAATGGTGACCGAAGCTGCCGAAAAGCTTAGGCTGGCTATGATCAACGGTGATCAGGTATCGCTGGAATCCCTGATTATGCCTGAACTTACGTATGGACATTCGGGAGGCCATATTGATGACGCAAAAGAATTTGTTGAAAAACTGGTGAGTAAGAAATCAGATTTTGTAACGATTGACATTACCAATCAAAATGTACAGATCGTAGGAAATACAGCAATTGTCCGCCACCACTTCTATGCCGCGACTGCCGATCAGGGAAAGGCTCCGGGAGAGGTAACCCTAGATATTCTCCTGGTATGGGCAAAAGTAAAAAACAACTGGAAATTGCTGGCCAGGCAGGCGGTGAAAGCAGATAAGAAAAAGTAAACAGGAAAGCCGGAAGTATTGAATGGATTATTCATAAACTTCCGGCTTCACTGCCTGGATTATTTCACCCTGAAATTCTGAAGCTGGTCCGGTTTTTCGCAGCATACCTGTTCCATGACCTGCCTGAACTGCATCTTAAGCATCTCAATAATGTGGTCGCCGCCCTGGTCTCCCAAAGCTCCGACGGCATACATAAACGTTCTTCCCATAAAGGTAAATTCGGCGCCGCAGCTTAAAGCACGGGCTACATCCGGACCGGTTCTTATTCCGCTGTCCATCATAATTTTAATCTGCCCTTTGTATTTTTCACTGATCTCCCGGACCACCGCAATCGTAGATTCTCCGGCATCCAGCTGTCTTCCGCCATGATTGGAGATTATCATTCCGTCGAAGCCCAAACGTACAGCCTCTTCTGCATCTTCATCGGAAGCTACCCCTTTGATGACCAGTTTTCCTTTCCATTGATCACGGATGGCTTTGATCCTGTCGGGATTTAATCTCCCTGAAAAAGTGGAGTTCATGAACTGTCCCAGTTGTTTCACGTTCATGTTTTTATCCATGTATTTTTCCATGGTCTTAAAGCCCGGCACCCCGTGCTTCAGCATTTCCAGACACCACTGGGGTTTTACCAGCGCCTGGGAAACATTTCTGAAATTCAGCTGTGGCGGCATGGCCAGCCCGTTCCTGATTTCCTTGGCCCTGTACCCGAAAGTCGGAACATCGGCCAAAACGACCAGAACATCATATCCGGAAGCTTCACAACGGTCGAGAATATCGTTGCGCAGCCATTCTTCTCTGGGATGATACAGCTGATACCAGGCTTTTCCTTCCGTTAATTCAGCAATCCTTTCCAGGCTGCTTGTGGTAACGGTACTTAAGATAAAGGGAATATTATGTTTGAAAGCTGCTTTTGCTAAAATTTCAGGGGCATTCGGCCACATCAGTCCCTGTAAGCCCACCGGAGAAATCCCGAACGGCGCAGAATAGGTTACCCCAAATAATTCGGTTTCCATATTGGCTTCCGCAAAATTATTATTCAGGTACTGCGGGCGAAGCTGTACTTCTCTTAACTCGTCGGTATTCCGGTCCCGGTTTATATTTTCATTACAGCCCCCATCCAGGTATTCGAAAGCGAAACGGGGCATTCTTTTTTTAGCTCTTTCAATCAGCAGTTCTAGGGAAGCGTAACGGGTGTCGAATGGAAATGCCATAATTTATACATTTAGGATTAACGGTTGGAGCAGTTTCATCTGGTAATGCTGCTGTAAAAAAGTTTCATCAATTTTTTTGTTGGAAATCACCATTGAAGCACCCAGTGCAGAACCTAACGGAGAATGGGTAGACATTACCCGGTAATGCTGGAAATGGTGCGACATCAGTTTCATGAATACATCATTGTCCGTAAATCCGCCGTCGATGTAAATGTTCTGAATGTCTGAATTATTCCCGATGGCATTTGTAATGGTGTGGATCTGCAGATCCATCAGCTCAATCATCAGCTGATGATAGGCTTCCTCGAAAGTGGCAAAAGAATTTAAGTCGGTTTCACTGATCATTTTTCTTTTCAGAATAATCCCTTCAAACCGGAAATAGACCGCCTTATGCTTGATCAGACGGAGGTACAGGTCCTGGTTGAACTTTACTTCCCGGTGGAATCCATATTCTTTTCCATAGTGGGCGCATAATTTTTCGACCTGGATCTTATATTCATTGCCCATGAAGAAACGGGATGCCTTTACCCGTCTGCCATCGATTCTCATATAGTTGAGGCAGTTGTTCCGGATGTCTTCATCGGTTAAGTTTTCATCATTAAACGGATTTAAAGAAATACTCCAGGTTCCGGTAGAAAGCAATAAAAACGGTTCTTTCTTGCTTAGGATATAAGGTAAAAGAGCTGAAGAGCTGTCATGAATTCCTACGCCAATTTTAATTTTCTGGTTTCTGTAAGAGGTATTAATGCTTGCAGAAGTCGGAACGATTGGCGGCAACAGACCATCGATCTCCTCTTCATAGACCCAATCATGATAATCTGCTTTATCATAATCCCATAAATTGGTATGGCAGCCGATAGAAGTGAATTCCGAAACACAAATTCCGGTAAACAGATAGGATAAATACTGCGGCAGATGCAGGCTGTACCGGATTTTTCTGAAAACTTCCGGATGTTTGTATTTCAGCCAGAACAGCTGCAATCCGGAATTCAGCATCCCGGCCTGCGGAGAAGCTGTTTCACGGGCGATCTTGAGTCTGCTTCCGTGTTTTTCATAAAATAAGTCCAGGATTTCCTCATCCATCACTTTGGTGTAATTGTACAAGGGGGTAATTACATTCCCTTTTTGGTCCAGATGGACGAAGCTGGCTCCGTAAGTGGAAAAATTGATGGCTTTTACCTCAAAATTTTCATCGTCGAGGATGGCATCGAAATTCTTTTTGATCCAGTTGCGAAGCGCAACCAGATCTTCCGAAGGATAACCGTCTTCATCCATGGTAAGCGGAAGCTCGGTATATTCCCGGACAACTTCTTTGTAATTCTTATCAAACAGAAAGAATTTTTTATTGGTTTTCCCGATATCGAAGACGATGGTTACCTTTTTTTTACTGGACATTCCTGAAATGAATTAAATTTATAATTGAATGGTGTGGACCTGTTAACATCATATTCTATGTTATGAAGATGTAACGGCCTTTAGTTTTTTTTGCTGATAAATCCTGTTTGGATTCTGAAACATTAAGGCGTGTCCGGATACAAGGATAAGTAAGAAAAATCCACTAATTCTTCTGGCACTGCTGCCCGGGATCCTGAGCATCCAGACACGTTCAGCCTTAATGATAAAAATAAGGATACATATAATTAAAACTTTCGATTGCACTTGAAAGCCAGAATTATCAATTAAAAACAGGCTTATAAGCCTGTTGCTTTTACATTTAACCCTCTTTCGGAGATTAAGTGTTCTCTTACTTTAAGATTTCTGTAGGTCGCGACAGGATCCAGTGCTGCACCGGACTGCTGCCTGGCTGCTTTTAACAGGGGACGGACATCTGTTCTGTACGCATTCTGCAAGATCTCCTGGCACCGGACCACATCGTTATTCAACTGTGCATCTTTCAATGCCTTCTGGTCTACCAGAAGTGCCTGTGCATAAGCAATTAAGATGGCTTCCAGAGACTGGAGCAGATCCTCGAGCGGATCTTTGATGTTGTGGCTGGCATCGATCATCCACGCCGGATAAGGGTTCTGCGGATTGTTTTCCATTCCATACACCAATTCATTGAAGATCAGAAACAGGGCATAAGGTTTTATGGAACCGACCGTAAGATCATCATCCCCATATTTGCTGTCGTTGAAGTGGAATCCGCCGAGTTTCCCTTTATACATAAGGGTTGCCACGATCTGCTCAATGTTTGAATTCGGAAGGTGATGCCCCAGATCCACCAAGGTATAGGCCCTCTCTCCGCAGGCATTCGCCAGCATAAAGGAGGTTCCCCAATCCTGAATCGTTGTTGAATAGAAATTCGGTTCATAAGGCTTATATTCAATGAATAATTTCCAGTCGTCCGGCATTCCGGCGTAAATTTCTTTCAGACTTTGTTCCGTTTTAGACAAAGCCGTCTGGAAATTCAGCTGTCCGGGGAAGCTTGCACCGTCTGCCAGCCAGACCGTTAGGCTTTTTGAGCCTAATTCCTTTCCGATTCTGATGACTTCTTTATTATGTTCCACGGCATATGCCCTTACCTCTTCGTTCATTGCATTCAGAGAACCGAATTGATAAGACTGCAGGGCTCCGGGCTGATCCTGAAACGTATTGGAATTCATGGCGTCGAAAACCAGTCCGTGAGCATCTGCCTTTTCTTTGATGGCCGGTACATCATTCGGAATATCCCACGGAATATGCAGGGAAACTGCTCCTGCAGAATGCGTCAGGGCGTGAATGAGGCCCACATCATCTAATTTCTGTTCCAATGTCGCCGGTTCCCCACCGTGAGAGAATCTTCCGAAACGGGTTCCCCCGGCACCTAAGGCCCAGCTTGGAATCGCCACCTGAAAACTGGCAATTTTATTCACTATCTCAGCAACATTCGCTCCTGATTTTGTCAGTTTATTCTGTAGAAAATCATAATCGGCATTAAAATTTTCAGCTTCATTTTTGTTAAACTGTTCTATGATATCTTTTCCTATGATCATGACTGATTTTTAAAAATTGTAAATTAAATACGTTTAAGTTCTTGTTAACCTTAAATTCACGAGTTTTAATTAAAACAATTGGACTTTTTATATTATACAATTGGACTCAATCCCTTTAAGTGTCGTGTGTTTCGTGTCTTTGATGATAATCAAACGTCATTCAATTTAATAATTATACTTTTTAAGCATTAAAATTTATCTCGGGAAAGCATTGGCCATACCTCCGTCTACATTGATGATATTTCCCGTGCTTTTATCCAGAATGGCTACACAGGCAAAAACGCCGTTGGCAATGTCTTCGGGAAGGATAATTTCGTTCAGTAAGTTTCTTTTTGCATAGAATGCCGGCAGTTCCTCAACGGTAATTCCGTTTGCTTTTGCACGGCCTTCCGCCCAGGAGCCTTCCCAGATTTTACTCCCGACGATTACTCCGTCAGGATTTACAACATTTACCCGGATTTTATCTGCAGCCAGTTCTGCGGCCAATAATCTTGTCATATGCTGCTGCGCTGCTTTTGCGGTTCCGTAAGCTACGTTATTTGGACCTGCAACCAAGCCGTTTTTGCTGGCAATGTTTACAATATCTCCGCCTAATTTTTGCTTTTTCATGATCTCAGTTCCATTCTTTGCAATTAAGAACTGACCTTTCACCAATACATTTTCGAGAAGATCCCAATCTTTTGTCGTGGTGTCCTCTAGTGATTTGGAAATTGCCAAACCTGCAGAATGCACCAGAATATCAACACCTCCGAAAGCCAAAACAGTTTCTTTAAAAGCATCTGCAATATTTTCCTGGTCCGTCACATCACACGGAACAGCGATCGCCTGATCCTTGCTGTATCTGGCAGCAGCAGCTTCAGCCGCTTCGTGATTCAGGTCCGTAAAAACCACGACAGCACCTTCAGCCACCATTTTGTCGGCGATGGCCTGCCCTATTCCACCACCGGCACCTGTTACGATGGCAATTTTTCTGGATAAAGGTTTTTCTTTCGGCATTCTCTGGAGTTTGGCTTCTTCCAGCAGCCAGTATTCGATGTCGAATGCTTCCTGTCTTGGTAATGAAGTATATTCAGAAATAGCTTCTGCCCCACGCATTACGTTGATTGCGTTTACATAAAATTCACTGGCCACACGCGTGGTCTGTTTATCTTTTGAGAAACTGAACATCCCCACTCCCGGATAAATAATGACCACCGGATTCGGGTCCCGCATGGCAGGGCTGTTGGGATGCCTGCAGGTTTCGTAATACGCTTTGTATTCCTGTCTGTACTGTTCGAAAAGAGGATTCAGTTTATCTGAAATCGCTTTGGAATCGCTTAAATCTTCATTTTTATCTAAAGTCAGCACCAAAGGCTGAATTTTAGTCCTTAAAAAATGATCCGGACAAGAAGTTCCCAGTGGGGCCAGTCTTTCCAGGTCATGGCTGTTGATGAATTCCAAAACGGCATCACTGTCTGTAAAATGACCGACCATCCTGTTTTCTGAAGAAGCCAAACCTCTAAGAAGAGGCATCAACTGAGCCGCTTTGTTTTTACGTTCATCAGGTGGCAGAGATTCTATTTTCTGTCCGCCAAAAACCTCGCCTTTCTCCTCTATTTTCCGGGCGATATATTCGGAAGCCGTTTCAATCACTTCCAGGCTGTTCAGATAGCATTCATAAGAAGTTTCGCCCCAGGTAAAAAGCCCATGGCTTCCCAGCACGATTCCCCTGATTCCGGGATTGTCTGCCAAACATTTCTCCAGCTGTAAACCTAGATCGAAACCGGGTCTCTGCCACGGCACCCAACCCATGGTATCGCCCCAGATTTCTCTGGTAACGGCTTCGCTGTCTTTTGCGGCAGCCACGGCAATCAGGGCGTCCGGGTGAAGGTGGTCGATATGCTTAAAGGGAAGCAAACCGTGAAGCGGCGTATCAATGGAAGGTGCTTTGCTGTCCAGATCATAAATACAGTGATCGAATAAGCCCACCATTCTGTCTTCATCTGCCAGGCCTTCATAGACATTTTTCAGATTACGCAATCTTTCGGTGTACAAACCTGCAATCCCTTTTCTTGTTAAGGTTCCGATGTCACCACCCGAACCTTTTACCCACATTACCTCAACCTCTTCATTTGTTAAAGGATCTTTTTCAATGGTTTTACAGCTGGTGTTTCCTCCTCCGTAATTGGTAATCCTTAAGTCTGCCCCTAAGATATTAGAACGGTATAAAAATAAGGCGATCTGGTCTTCTCCGAAAGAAGCGGCTCTATTTTCATCCCATAAATAGTCTACATATCTGAATGTTTTTACTTTTTCCATTGTCGGTTTTCTGTTTCTAAATTTTTACCCAAAATTAGACTGTTCTGATTTCTGCGGCATCCCGTACTATACTGCCGGATGCTGTATTTAAAGATAAATTAATATCGCTGTGTTATTTAAGTCATCTTACATCAGATGATAACAACCTGATGAATGGGTATATTATAAATATTCTGTGATTTGATGCGTTTTACTTTTAATATCCGGGCAATTGCGTCAGGTTAGGATTATCGATCATTGGATGCCCGGCGGAAGCTGCGGCAAACGGAAGCAATTCTGTTTTGTTTGGCTTAAAGCCGAAAAAGAGCCCGTCGGTATCCGATTCGATCCAGCTTGGATAGGTCCCGTTGTTTTCAGTATACCCGAACGGCTTGGAATACATGCTGCTTCCCATTTGCAAGGTATTAAAGCCGGCTTTGAATCCGACCGCTTTTCTCGCATTACCGTTAAATGTGCTTGTATAAGCCTGGAACATCTGGGTAGGATACCATTTGTCATCGGCCTGGTAAGCGATACCGTGTGCTGCTACAATTGTTGCCAGTGTCGCCTGGTATGCCGCGTAATTTGCCTGATTGGTCGGTACATTCTGGATGGCAGCGATCTCGGCAGGACTGGTAATATCAATATAAGGCAATGCCAGAAACGGATCCCCGTAAACCTGGGCATTCTTATGGAATTTATACAGCCTGTACGTGGCGATATTGGCGTATTTTCCAACCTTTTTGGACAGGTCTTTCATATCCTGGCGGGTGGCATTGATTTCAGTCGTCAGGCTGTTGGTCCTGATAAGATCTGTACGGAGATTGAACTCGCCTGCGAATTCCCATTTCCTTTCCTGCACGATCGCCTGAAGGAAATCGTTCTGTCCGGCAGGGACAGGCAACGACCCGATACCGGCTCTCGTGCGGACGGCCATCAGCGCAGCATTGGCAGCGGCTGTAGGGCCATTATTCAGGTAATTCTGGGTTTCTGCATACATCAGCAGGACATCAGCGTATCTTAGAACCGGAATATTGAGGTTTCTGTCACTGGCTGCCTGAGGTTCCACACACCAGGAAAGCCTGAACTTACCGGGCATAATCGCAGAATATGGGGTGCCTACGTCAACCCACGTATCGGAGGCGGCACCGGTATCCAGAAAATAGATGCTGTATGAAGTACAGGACACATCCCTGCGGGTATCGTTGCTGTTAAAGGAAAGATAATACGAAGGCAGCATAAACTGCTGTGCAGAACGGGAGCCATATACGCCTCCACGGGATCCCGGATGCGCATAGACCTGAAATGCGGAATTCGTATTTTGGCCATAAGAAGCGATATGCCAAAGCATCTCGGAGTTTACGGTTCCGTAATTTCTCCGGCAGAAATTAAACCATAAAGCTTCGAAACCGCTTTTTCCGCCTTGGCTCTGCACCAAGCTTTTGGTTCCTCCATTGATAATGGCTGCACAGGCGTTGTCTGCAATCTGATAAAGTTCCTTAACCCGGTTAATATCCGCACGGCGCGATACGATGCCGGGATTTGAGGTATTGAGTTCCCAACGCAGAGAATATCCCGCCGCATATAATGCAATTCTGGCTAAAAGTGCGTTGATGCCTTCTTTTGATAATCTTTCGGTAGTCCCGAAACCGCTTTGTGACAGCGAAGGTACGGTAACCGTAGCTTCCTGCAGGTCACTTACGATCCGG
Source organism: Weeksellaceae bacterium (assembly GCA_022701545.1). Taxonomy (GTDB): domain Bacteria; phylum Bacteroidota; class Bacteroidia; order Flavobacteriales; family Weeksellaceae; genus Chryseobacterium. Next base: position 23,072 of record JAKOOG010000028.1, read on the forward strand.
TCATAAATCACATCACGGGAAGCCCGTTTGGGATAAAACGTATTCGGGTCATTGGGATCCAGGGATTCCAAAGGTTCCCAGACGGCAGGTACATCTCCGTAGATCCTGATCAGGTTATAATAACAAAAAGCACGGATGGCTTTTACCTCACCGATTAAGGCATCGCGTTTGGCACCGGCCGGCATTCCGGCTAATTTGCTGGCTGCGATATTGGTACGTTCGATAACAGCGTACATGGCGGAATAAATCCCCGTTACGGTAAACGGCGTATACGCATCATAATTATAGTTGGCAATGTTGTATTTGGAATTGTTGAGGGCTTCATTGGAATGAACCACCGTGTCACCGGCGCCCAGCTGGTAAAACATTTCGGTAGGGATTAGACCCCTGTAACATCCCAGAACAAACATTTCCGCCGTCTGAAGATTGTCAAAAACCGTATCGGCATCAGCATTATTATAAGACGGCTGATCCAGAAAATCATCACTACAGGAGTTGGAAGCCAAAACAGCAAGAAAAAGAGAGGAAAATACAGCCGCTTTCCTGATAAACTTTTGTTGGTTGAATATATTTTTCATTTTAAATTCAGTTAAAAAAATTAAAAAGTTAAATTGATACCGAGCACATAGCTTCTTGATCTCGGGAATGTAGAACTGTCGTATCCCGGCGTTACCGCGACACCGCTGGCAGCAGAAACCTCCGGATCATAGCCTGAATATCCCGTAATTGTTGCCAGGTTGTTAACCGTGAAATAGATTCTGGCACTGGTGACCATAATATCTTTCAGATAGTTTTTCGGCAATGAATATCCCAGGGTCAGCTGTGCAATTCTAAGATATGAACCGTCTTCCACATAATAGGATGAGGGATAAGTAATAGCCTGCGTATTGGTGTTGCTTAAACTCCAGAGACGGGAATCCTCATCCGGATTGAGCTCTTTCAGCCGGACGAGGTTGTTGGTCTGCTGCCCGGTATTGGGATCGATCAGATGGTAAAAATTATTCCCGAATTCGGACGGGACATTCTGAAACAGCGAATACGGGCTCAAACTATGTTTTGTAGCGTTATAGATGTCCCCTCCGACGCTGAATTTCATGAAAATAGCCAGATCGAACCCTTTGTATGCAAAATTATTGCTGATCCCTCCAATAAAATCGGGGGTTGCATCCCCGATCTTTACCATTTTTCTCGTAAACTGATCCCCTGCTGCATTATCTGCCGCAAATTTGATGTCGCCGGGTTTCGGGGTTCCCGTTGCCGGCTTTACAACACCATCTTTCAGACTCAGCGTTCCGTTTGCATTCTGGATGAAATCATCGGTGGTATAGATTCCCTGGTAAACGTATCCGTACATCTCTCCCAACTGCTCACCCACCCTTGCATAATAGGTAACGGCACCGGCCCTGTTGCTGCCGACGCTGAAGGTTCTGAAATCCTGTCCTTTTTCAAGGGAAAGAACTTTGGACCTGTTATGTCCGACGTTCAGATCGGTCGTCCATCTGAAATTATCCGACCGCAGGTTGATGGTATTCAAGGTGAATTCAACACCCCTGTTTCTCATGTTCCCAATGTTCTGGTACTGCCTGGCATAGCCGGAAGAAACCGGTAAAACCGCCTGCAGCAGCATTCCGCTTACATTGTTGTTGTACCATTCGGTAGTCAGCCTGATCCTGTTGCTGAACAATGCGATGTCAGCTCCTATATTGGTAGACTTGAGTTCTTCCCACTTCAAATTGGGATTTCCAAGGTTGGTGCTTGTTACGTAAGCCGGGGTTCCCGGCGTATTGTTGATCGGATAATCCGTAATCGAGTAAGTCGTAATAAACAGATTGTTCCCGATATCATTGTTTCCGGTGATTCCATATTCAAATCTGAGTTTAAAATCATTGATGATGTTTTTAATTTTGGAAGCCTGCCAGAAGCTTTCCTGCGATGCCCTCCAGGCAGCGGCTACTGACGGGAAAGTCCCCCATTTATTATTTTTCCCGAATTTTGATGAGCCGTCCTGTCTGATGGTAGCCGTTAAAAGATACCGGTCATCATAATTATAGGTTACTCTTCCGAAGTATGACATTAAACTGGTGCTGCTCCGATCCACGGATTTATCAGAAACGGTTGCCGTACTGATATCATTCAGCCCGAAATTCGGAAACGGAAACTTAATGAGCGTTAATGCATTGTTTTCCGACTGAGAATAAACGACTTCCTGGCCGATCAGTGCATTCAGCTTATGCTTATCCCTGAAGGTATTGTTGTAAGTAACCGTATTGGTGATCTGGTATCCGTAAGATTCATTATTCCCTATTTTCCCATTAATTCCTGTAGTCGTAGGATCGGTAAGGTAGGCTCTGGAGTTTTCATCGGAAAAAGCCATTGATTTGCTGTTTCTCCAGTTATACTGGCCTGCCGTTCTGAAAGTGAAGTTTTTTAAAAAATCGATCTCCAGTCCGGCATTGGCCACGAAATTTCTTGACCGTAGATTCGAAGTGGACGCATTGGTTTCAATGAAAGGATTCTCCGTATCATACCCCGGTTCCAGCGCAGAAAAATCACCGTAGGTCTGCGTATTGTAAAGCTCATCCAGTGTAAAACGCGTCCCCCCTGTGATCGGCTGCAGCAGAATTTTCTTCATTCCGGAGTAAGTACCGCCCCCATTAAGGGAATTGGAATTGAACATTGAGTTGAAATCTACCCTGACCCCCTTATACAACTGGGAATTAACATTTACCCTCAGAGAGTTTCTTGTTTCACTGAAATTATTCAGCAAGCCGTTCTGTTTGTTATAATTGTAGCTTACAAAGGCCTGGGTTTTATCCGTTCCTACGGAAAAATTAAAATTGTGGTTTTGCGTTACGCCGGTACCGCCCAGCATTTTCTCCTGCCAATCCAGCGTCGGGGCGTTGGCATATCTGTTGTTGATCCTGCTGTAGACGCCCGTGTAAAAACCCGGTGAGTCCGCAGATAGGTTATCATCGAAGATGCTGCTCCATTGTGGTGTGCGTCCCGCAAGCTGGGCCAATTCATACTGGTATTTTACATAAGAACCTGCATCCGACAGCATATCGAGCTTTTTGGAAAGCACATCGAATGACATGAAAGAGTTATAATTGACGGTCGTTCTGCCTTTCTTTCCGCTTTTCGTTTTGATAACGATAATACCATTGGAACCCCGGGCACCGTAGATGGCAATGGCCGAAGCGCCTTTCAGTACATCAATACTTTCGATATCGTTAGGATTGATAATATTCAAAGCATTGTCAAGCTGGAAACCGTCTACAATATACAACGGCTCTGTTCCCTGAGTGATGGAAGCCCCGCCCCGAATCGTTACATTGGCCCCTGCTCCCGGAGCACCGCCGGCCGTAACGATATTCAACCCTGCCGCTCTTCCCTGTAACGCCTGTAAGGCATTCATGGCCGGTGTTGCCGCGAGCTCTTTTGCAGACACTGAAGATACCGATCCCGTTAAGTCTGATTTTTTTACTTTTCCGTAGCCGATAACCACTACTTCTTCAATATCTTTAGTCTTGTCTTTCACAGTGTCATTTACTGTCTGCTGTCCGAATACAAAGCCGGACGCGAGCAAAAATAGGGGTGCGACAAGTGGCTTAAAATTCTTCTGTTTGATTTTAATAGACATATATAAATTTTTACATTACCAAAATACACCGTTACAAAAATTCAGGCATCCTGCCATATCCTGCATCAAAATCTTCATCATTTGACCCGAATAAATATTAAATTCATAATTACCAGGTAGAAACCATACTTATTTAATCACATTATATAGAATTAAATTTAAAATCCGCAACCAATGCCTTTGATGGAAATATAAGGCTCTCCGGAATATTATGCTCATCATACAAAAGGTGCTGAGTAGCCCAGCACCTCGATGAATAAAACTTTATGAAAACTATATGAATAATATGATTTAAAAAGAAATTTTACCTCAGCGAATTACCGTATCCTACTATCAGAATAGAGATAAACATCACCGTCATTCCGGCCACAATAGTAGAGATTGTTTTCCTCGAAACCCCTTTCCATTCTTTGATGATCACCCCCCAGAGGTTGGCAATTAAAATAATGAATGCCATGTGCAGGATCCATGAGCTTGGGCCGTTCCCCATTTTGCTCTCTCCCATTCCGTAGAAGAAAAACTGCAGGAACCACATTGTTCCTGCCAATGCACAGAAAATAATATTCTTTGCAACAGGAACATCTTTCCTGGCATAATCGGTATAGGATTTATTTTTAATGGAAAGATAGAGACAGCCAATAAGATTGGAGGCCATCCCGCCCCAGAGAACCACGATATAAGTCACGTTATTCTGGAAGAGAAATTCTCCCTCACCCGGATGAGCGAGTTTCCAGGCATCATTTGCAACATGGGCCATCGGTTTTCCCGCTTCCAGCCCAAAATTGAAACAGGCACTCAAAATTCCCGAGATGACAGCCACCGTAAGTCCCAGACCGAATTTATATTCCGTTTTTACCGATATTCCGTGAGGATCAGGAGATTCATGCCGGAGTTCCTGATCTTTCATGACGCCAGCCTTTCCGCTGATGATAATTCCGATCACACATACAAAAAGCCCCAGTAGGACCATCTGTCCCCAGGCGCTGGAAAGCATCAGTCCGATATTATCCTTTCCGGCCTGCGGCGAAAATTCATAGAAAACGGAGGGTACGAGCGAACCGATAACCATCGTCAGTCCCAGCATGATGCTGCTTCCCAAGGCAACTCCAAGATAGCGGACTCCCAGACCATACATGAAGCCGCCGATTCCCCAGAGCGCGCCAAATAAAAAAGTGAGTCCTAAAATTGATGAACTTTCATTCCGGATGATGGTCCAGAAATCAGGAATGGTAAGGAAGGCAGCCAGCGGCGGAACAATAATCCAGGAAAAAACACCCCCGATCAGCCAGAATGTTTCCCACTTCCACCCCTTTACTTTTTTATAGGGTAAATAAAAACTCCCGGAAGAAAAGCCTCCTAAAAAGTGGAAAATAACTCCTAATAATGCATTCATAATTTTATCTTAAGGATTGAATCTGAAAATTAAAAAGATGCAACCGATTGCGCATCTTGTACTGTCATGTCTGACGATTGAAAAATAAGGAATTTTATATTGTCTCAAAAAGATTATTTAAAATACTGCTTTCGATACAGTTAGCAGGATTTTATCATCCGGATACCTCATCATACATTAACGAAAACCTTTGGCCATCCTGGTTTTTTCCTGTTCTAATAAAAAAATCTGACAGGTTTTGAAACCCGTCAGATTTAAAGATGCATACAATCGTGTATTCTTTATTCGTTTATTACATGCGCTAATTCAGCTTATATACTTCACTTGCTGCCAGCAGCAGACATCCCAAACCATAATCTTCGAAATCCGGCTCTTTGCTGACAGAAAGCGGCTGGCCGTCTTTCGGTTCTTTTCCGGTTCCCTGGACCCATCCGAGAAAACCGTTTGGCTGTACGGAATCTTTTACAATGGCATTCCAAGCCTTGGTTAAAACCGGTAAATAGGTTTTCCGGTCAATCAGATTATTATTAATTCCGTACGCCATTCCATAGATAAACAGTGCGGTTCCGGTCATTTCCTTGCCTCCGAAATTTGAAGGGTCATGAAGGCTTACATTCCAGAAACCGTCTTCTCTCTGAACCGGCACTAATGCCGATAACAAATCTTTGTAATCCTTGAGATATTCCTGATAATGCATATCAGATTTTGGCGTACTTTCCAAAGTACGGGCCAGAGCAGCCACTACCCAGCCGTTTCCGCGGCTCCAATAGCAGTCTTCGCCGTTCGGTTCCTTGTAAGGCGGAACAAAGCTTTTATCCCGCCACCACAATTTATCCTTGGGATTGTACAGGCCATTTCCGCCATGCCTGTATTTGGTGAAGGCATACATTTCATAGTTTTTGTCAAAATACTTTTGTTCACCGGTAATTCTTCCTAATTTCGTAAAAATCGGCATCGACATCTGGAGCGCATCAATCCACCACCAATCGTCAACTTTATCCGTCGCAATCATACTGTCCGCAGCCGCTTTTACATTTTTGATTCGTTCGGGATTTTTTCTTCCGTCGATTTCATACAAATCAATATAGGTCTGTCCGCAGGCCTGATGGTCAGCATTCCGCGTATAGGTGCCGCGCATCATATCCCAATTGTGCTTTTGCGACCAGTCCAGTGCATATTGGTAATACTCTTTTTTAGGATCGATTTTGTATAGAGCCATCAGTCCTTCATAATAGACGGCCCGGGTCCAGAGATTGCTCGGCCATACTTTTTTACCGACAATTTCTTTTCCCGGATCAGGCCACTTGTTCATAAAATACCGGTTGGCACGCGTTGCGGTTTCCAGCACCTGCTTTTTATCCGGAAGCTCGGTTGTGTTTTTTGCTGCAGTCTCTTTTTGAGCGGTACACGAGGAAATACCTCCCGAAATCAATGCAAAAGCAAGACCTGCCATGATGACTCTTTTCATATTCTTATCTTTAAATTTTAATTGGATTGCTGCGGTTTAACAGTATAAATATCGGGTGTAGGGATGTCTTTTACCGACTCATCGAGATAATAATCGGTATGCGGCGGCTGGTTATACCCCACATTCTGCCACACGATACTCAACCGGTATTGCGGGTTGTGCATCAAAGTATACAATCTGTGCTTCGTGGGAATTGTTGTTGAAAAAATTCTCAATTCCTGATTATCGGAGGTTCTGTACATTACTTCTTCCCGCCAGTCTCCGAATATATCGGCAACCAGAGCCGGGTTCTTCTTCGTTCCGTTATTCGATTCGCATTGGAAATCTTTTGCATCAAATATTGTATTCGATTTCTCCTTCTTCCAGTCCCATTTTGAAACAACGGTTCCGTCCAAAATTTCGCTTAAGAAATCGCCGTCCCAGTAAATGCCCATATTGGCGGGAGGATTTTTATCACTGATTTTTTTTCCTTTCGCATCATATAGACCTTTCACTCCGGCTCCTGCTGCCCAACATTCAGAGCCTTCGTAACGGGGGTCGATATTTAAGGACAGACCTCTTCCCGGTCCTTGAAACTTACTGTTCTTACTGTAAGTCAAAGAAGGTAATTTCCACAACACTTTTCCTGTTTTTCCATCCCTGAAATGGGCTCCGGCATCAGCAAATCTTTCCTGAATATCAAAAATCTCCAGTCCCGGATTGGATGGATCGAGGTCACCAACGTGCAGTGCATCGCCGTGACCGTAACCTGTACTGTTCAAGATTTTTCCATTATCATCCACGGTCATGGCACCAAATACAATTTCATCCTTTCCGTCATTATCCACATCGGCAACCGTCAGATTATGATTTCCCTGTCCGCGGTATTGTTTATTCTCTTCCGGACTTTCAGTATCAAACAGCCACCGTAAGCTGAGTTTTTTATCTTTATAATCCCAGGCTGCAATGGCAGTTCTCGTGTAATACCCTCTCGACATGATTACACCCGGCGTTTTTCCGTCGAGGTAGGCCACCGCGCCTAAAAACCGGTCGATACGGTTTCCTTTGGCGTCGCCCCAGGTTTCGGTCATTTGTTCATTGGTAGGATTCAAACTGCCGGCAAATCTTGGAACCTGGTAATCGACGGTATGAATTTCTGCACCCGTCTGTCCGTCAAAAACCGTCAGAAATTCCGGTCCGGAAAGAATCATTCCGTTTTCGTTGACGTAATTTTTTGCCGGGTCGCCAATGGGTTTTCCTTTTCCGTCTCTGCTTCCATCGGCAGTTTTCATGATGATTTCTGCCTTGCCGTCCTGGTCCAGATCATACACCAAAAATTGTGTATAATGCGCACCTTCCCTGATATTTTTGCCTAAATTTATTTCCCACAGAAAGGTTCCATCCATTTTATAAGCCTGGATGACCGGCGGATCCGTCTCTCCTTTCTGGCTGTTGTCGTGCGACCTTCCGGTCTGATGAAGAATGATCTCGTATTCTCCGTCGCCATCCAGATCGGCAACAGAAGCGTCATTTGGCGTGTAGCCTGCAGGCGTCTTTAACGGAATGGAAAAATACGGTTTTTGATAGGCGGTATATTCTGCAAAATCTTGGTCAACGTCCTGGTCATGTGTATTTGATTTGACAAAATAAATGTAGTTTTTTGATTTATCGGCTGTTCTGTCTAAAAAACAGGTTTCATTGGACAAAGGTTTATTATTCAGCTTTTTAGTTGAATGATTTTCGGTCCGATACAGATCAAAATGTGTATTCTGAGCTTCCGTTCCCAACAAACGCCAACTTATAAAAACACCCGAATCTGCGGGAACAGCAACGATTCCTCTTTTCAGGTATTCCATCTGTCTTTGGGCGGAAAACAGTTGCGACAGAAAAATAGCTGATGTAATGAATATGTATTTGATTTTCATATATTAAATCCTTTATCCCTTCAGTGAAAGATCGTTACGTTCAAAAATTACCTTCTTTTGCTTTGTAATACACAAACCAGAAATTCAAAACCTGGAGACCTTCGCTAAAAATTAAGTACCATCCTAAAATTTGCAAAACTTGCGCGAGTTCAATATTCCTGTGTTCTTATAAAAGATATATTATTTCAATCGATTGCACAGATTCAATTATTTTTTGGAAACCTGCTTCAAAAGCCATTTTACCCACTCTTCCGTTCCCTGATAATTGGTGAAATCTGCGGGTAATTTTTTGCTGTCGATGTATTCGTTATAGCACCACGGGTCGCCCAATGCGAAAACAGTTCCCTTACCTACTTTTGCAACCGCTGCGATGTTCCTGCCTTCCGCGGACAGCAGTTCCTTTGCCGGATTTTTCACGGAAATTGTCGCCACTTCTTTCATGTATAATTTTTGTTCAGAAAAAATTTCGTTTCCTGCCGGAACCATTACTTTTCCCTGCTCAAATTCCCTTTTCTGGACTCTGTTGTAGCTGTCTTCATTAAAGTAAATTCCAAATTCCTGTGCCAACTTATTGAAATTTTCGAACTCTGAGTTTCCTTTATCGTTGCTCATCAAAACCAAAACGCCGCCTTTTTCCACCCATTTTACGAGGTTTCTGATCGATCTGGCATCGATTAAATTAGCTTTTCCACCGTATGCTTCTTTATCGATATCAGCATCTACGATGATATAGATGTTGGCATTTTTCAGGTCTTTTTTTGACGGAGCGGCGGTTAATGTACTTATTTCGGCACCCTGCTTCCGGAAGATTTCTCCTAACAAAGAAAATCCACCGTTGGTCGTGTCGTTCCAAGTGTAATGCCAGGATTCCAGAGCTTTGGTTTCTTTGTTTTCCCTTTTTTCGTTATTGAAAAAATTGTCCAGAACGACTTTCGGTTTGTTCTGCGCATTGGAAAAACCGCATATCAATAAGGCGGCAAATGCTAATGTTTTTGCTGTTTTATTATTCATAGTAACTTTTATTTTGAGAAATATACAGGAATTAATTGAATTTCGCCATCCAATCCGGAAGGCTGAACTTTCCAGTGGGATGCGTCAAAAGGCTTGTAGTCTATATTTACAAAGTTGATTTCGTGGTAATTTCGCCACTCGATTTTGTTTCTGTCCATATACCGGATTCGGTTTGCCATCAAATTACTGACTTCAATCTGAATGGTGTTTTTTCCTTTTTTCAGATATTTTCCGATGTTGATTTCAAACGGATTGCTCCAGACCATTCCCGCGTCCTGCCCGTTGACAATTACTTTTGCGCTTTCGTAAAGTTTATCGAATTTCAGAAGATAATCATCGGCTTTGTTTTTCTTCAAATTTAAAGTTGTCATGTAAACTCCCGTTCCTGAAAAACTTTGTGTTGATGCCTCTTCCGTGAAATCTGTCCAGGGCTGAAGTTTTGTTAAAGTCCTTGTTTCCGGAAGTTCGGGGCCGCCTTCTTTGAAAGATAGACTCCAGGTTTGATTTAAGGTGATTGGAGCTCCTGTTTTTTCGGTGTAATGCCAATTTGGAATCGATGTATCAATATCGTCAGTATTTCTAATTAGCAGAGACTGTCCTGATTTTAGCTGAACCTTCACTGAATTATTCTGAGCTTCAGCAATCCCGAAATCTCCATTTTCAGGATTCATCAGAACGACTTGCTTCCCGATATAATTTAATGGGATATTCTGGCTGATGTCTTTCGGAGTGTGATTGACAACGTAGTAGTAGTTTCCGCCGCCAAACTTCCTTCTGACAAATTTCAATCCTGTATCAGTTAATTTCTCCCTTTCTATTTTTAAATATTCCAGTCCCTCTTCAACATCGGAGCTTAATACGATTTTCCCTTTGCCGAATGCTGCAGATTTCATATTTCCTTTTTGCTGAAACGGAATTGATTTCCATAAAGATTGCAATTCATTTCTTCTTTTTTCAGACTCAAAAAAACCAGGGACATTTTCCGGCCCGTTCTGAAATATGATGGATGCGCCGTTTTGGGCTAATTGCAGAATATTTCTCAAAGTCGATTCAGAAAAATAATTCAGTTGAGGAACAATTAAAACTTTATAAGCACCCCCTTTTTCAGAAACCTGAATATCTTGCTGATCCATTTTTGCCTCACCAATCATCCTGTCCGAAACCATGTCAAGGGAATATCCGGATTTCTCCAATCTGTCAATGTTCTTATAAAATTCTGTCGGCTGCAGCCATTTTTCAATATTATGAATTTTGAAAGCCATATCTTTTCCTTTCGGGCTTGCCCACTGGTCGTAAACAGGCCAGTAAACCAACAGTTCGTTATCCGATTTTCCGCTCTGCAAAACACTTTGCGTTCTGGCGACGTAGGAATTTAGTCCTGCCAGATGTGACCATAAACTGTTTTCAGGAACGAAATTGGTTGAAGCATAGAACAGCCAGCCCGGAAATTTCACATCAGCCGGAGTGTATGTCGTCCCGTGATAAAAAACGTGATTGATTCCGGATAAAAAAACCTGCTCCACTTCCGGTTTTGCCTGTGACCAGGAGGTTTTAAAATGTTCTGTCAGCCAGGTGAACGTTTCATTTGAAATTAATCTTTTTCCCATCACATTTGCTGCCGACGAAGCAAATTTAAGCATATTCATGTCGGGAACATCAGCTTTCTGAAGGTCTGCGGGGTCTCTTTTCAAACCTGCAATATCAAACGGCGTGCTTCCGAAAGTTTCAGATTCTGGAATATCAACTGCCGCATACAAATCCAGCAGATTTCCTGGTGAACCGTGTGCCTGATTGGTATTCTGGGAATTTTTGGAGTTTGCCCAATTCGTAAAATCCTTTGTAAAACGATTCAAAATCAGATCGCTCAGTGTTTCCCTGTAATCGGATTTTATTCTTCCTGCGGTTTCACTCTCTTCATCCGCTGCCAGATATTTTATGTAGAGACTTAAATCGTAACCCCGCCTTTTCTTAAATTCAATTAAAAAATCCGGCGTCCAGTCTGCATGGTATACTTCATAACTGTCATTGAAAAAAGAACGGATTCCATCGTTTGAATTTCCGAAAGCTTTATCGAAAGTTTTCAGATAATCTTTTGTTGCAGTGGGTGAAAAATGGTCCAAAGTGTAGCCTTCCCCACCGGGAGCAGCACGTTTTACTTTCTGCAAAGTCTTCCCTGAAAAAACGGCATAAACTGTCCATTTCCCAAAGGCCGGCTTCCAGTTTAAAGTTCCGTCTCCACTGATTTTATCGGTTAAAACGACCGCTTCATTTTTTTCGTTGTAAGCGGTTACCATATCGGGTTTTACTGTTCTTACGTTCTTCTGTTTCTCATCTTTCAGGACGATTTTTTCTGAAAATTTTTCATCCGCCTTTATTTCATAAGTCTGAACAATCATTTTGGTCGCTGCATTCTTTTCATCAACTTGCGGTCCACCGATGGGCCAGCCTGTCCCGACTGACATATCAACCCCCATATTCAGGCTCCTGGCCTTATCGGTGGTAAACCGGAGCATTTTCATCCATTCCGGGGACAGGTAATGGATGTACTGTTTTTCAAAACCTTTTGCACCATAAACAGGAACAATTTCGACGCCGCCAAATCCCGATTTTGAAAGCGTGGTCAGCTGCTTGTCCAGACCCTTTTCGTCAACGGCACTTCCCATCCACCACCATCGCGTCCATGGTTTTGCAGTCCCGGTAACTGTTGGCCACGGATTTTGTGCGGAGAGATTTCCGAAGGCACAACAGAGAAGACTTAGACTTACTATATTTTTAATTTTCATTACTTAACATTTTAATTTCACCTTACTTAAATTAACCACAAAAGTCACAAAACTTTGATAATATCCTTTCATGACTTTCATCAGATTAATTTCCATCCGGTTTTAAAGATTCCATATAGACAGATTCCGGCCAATGGAATTTTTCGATCGCATCAGGTTTATTGGGATTGAAATTTTTATAATTCTCTGAAATATATTTCTTTAAAGGTAAATTCTGGTCAAAGATGGATTTCACAATGCATTGCGCCAGTTCATAAGCACCATACGGATTAAAATGGGTATCATCCGCCAAAGCAGCCGGTTGGTTTGGATAAGAATTCGCAGGATAATAGACGAAAGCTTTCTTTGCATTTTCCGGACCCATCGCTTCAAATAAAATCCGGCTAAGGGCATTTAAATCAATTAAATATACCTTTTCCTCTTTCGCAATTTCCCGCACCGCATCCGGAAAATCATCCAGCGTATTGACGATTTTACCATCCTCATCAAAAGCCCGGCGGTTCATCGAAGTGATCAACACCGGAATGGCTCCCAATTCTCTGGCTTTTAAAATCCATTCTTTCAAACGTCTTCGGTAACCGGATTTTGTACTGTTTCCCGCTTTTTGGTCGTTGTGCCCGAACTGGATGAATAAATAATCCCCGGGGTTTATCTGAGTCCAGATTTTATCAATCCGGTGGCGGTCTTCAAAGGCTTTTAATGTTTCCCCACTTTCGGCATAATTGGCAATCGCGATTTCACCCGGAACGAAAAAATACGGCAACATCTGCCCCCAGGACGCCCAGGGTTCGTACTGAGCATCGACAACAGTGGAATCTCCCGTCAGATAAATTGTTTTAGCCGTTGTATTCGGCTGGATGATGACCGAAGAAACCTTTGGTGCTTTGTCATTAAATTCAATCGTCAGCAGGTTGTCCCAATGCAGATATTTTCTTTCTCGCGGTTTTAATTTTACAATGCCGATCTGAGTTCCGTCCTGATTTCTGATGAGGCTGTCTTTGACGTGAACGGTAATTTGTTTTTCAATGGTTTCACCTTGTTTTGTTTTTTCGTCATTGAGCATCAGACGGCGGTTTTCTACGCGAACGGTTGTTTCTGAAGTTCCTTTGGTGTCGCCTAAATTTAATTTGATATCATAATTTCCTTCAGGTAGAACTACCGAAAAATAGAAAGGCTTATCACTCGTAATAAAATCTCCCTTCAAAGCACTTCCTCCGTGATCTACAGATTTCAGGGCGGAAATATCCATAAACCCATATCCGATTTTATGATCAAATTTTGAAGCCGGCGTGATGGGGATAAATCCTTTTTCGGTTCTGTCTGAGCCAAAATCAAACTTAAATGTCGTCTGTTGTGCTGACAAAAACAAACCTATAAAAAGCATTAAAAAAGAGATCGGGTTTTTCATTTTCAGTCGGTTAAAATATTTTCTTTAGGCATGGTAAACTGCTGGTTTTCATCTCCTAAATCCGGTAAACCAAAATAGAAATACAAAGTTCTTTTAAAAGTCCCATTGAGATGGTTCAATGCACTTTCAGGGCCTGAGGTTGAAGTATCATTATTCACGTTAAATGCCAAGACCGTTCCCAATGGCGGAATCGCATCTAAAAATGAAACAGTGCCCGTCGGCAGTTTCGGATAACCTTCCGCACCGTAAATTCCGTAAAAATCGAAAAGTCTGACAAACATTTTTTCTTCTTTTGTTCCGACGGTTATTTTTCCTTCCGCCGTATCAAGCTGCAACCACGAAACATCATCAAAATAGCCTTTAAATTCGGGATAAATCCAAGGTGAAAAACCCGTTCGGGTAGTGTTTCTCAGGTTCTGCCAAACGTTATAAGTCTGTCCCTGAGTTCTGTTTTTCCAAACGTGATAAGGCCCTTTTCCCAGCCATTTTGCGCCGATGACATAATTTTCAGGATAATCGAAACTTACCCCTGCAAACTGGTAATCTCCTGAAAGCGAATATTCATAATTCAATTCCAGAATTCCGTTCGGATTCAGTTTCCAAACTGCTTTTTTCCCGTCTTTGTATAAAATCTGAATGACTTGATTTTGACCTTCTGCAAGAGATTTTATAGATGATAATCCGGCTTCCCCGTTTACGAAAACCGGTCCGTTCCGGAAGGTCATTTTTTTGCCTTTTTTATCTAAAATGACAGACTTTAATAAGCCGTCTTTTTTACCGAATGAAAATTCTTTCCCGTCCGATTTTAAAATCAATAATGAATCATTTTCTCCAGCGGAAACCGGAAATTCTTTGATTAAAGACTTTGAAAACTGTTTTGAAAATTCATCATTAGCTTTGGTTTTCCAGGTCCAGGTATAAATTTCTTTACCGAATTTGTCTGTTGCAGTTAATACTAAACCTTCGCTTTCCTTCCAATTCTGAGGAAGATTCAGATTCATACTTCCTTTTTCCGTAGGCCTGACATTCGGAGATTCTGCTTTTCCTTTCTGAATTACCTCAAATCCGGATTCTGAGGAAAATACCGTTTTGAATCGTACCAGTTTCCACTCGAACCGGCATTCTTTTAAATTCGTGAAATGATAACGGTTTTCAACGGGAATGATTCCGTTAAAATCACCCGGCAGCGTTTTCAAATCTATTTTTACCGGGCTGTAAATTTCCCGGATGGCATAGAAGCTCCCTTCTTTTTCACGGTGCGGACCAACCACTCCATCCGGGGCGTTAATCGCATTCACATCAATCTGATTGTTGAAATCTGTCCGCACCAGACCTTCATCGGCAAACGCCCAGAGAAAACCGCCTGCCCCTTTTCTGGAATTCCAGTGCAGTTCCCAGTAATCGGCCAAAGAAGTTCCGCCACCGCCGTCATCCTGCGCGTGCAGAAACTCGGTCGGCATGTAAATATGTTCACCTTCCAGGATTTTCTGGGTGCTGTTATAATCTTCGTAATGGTTGCAGTCTATTCCGTTAAAAGCATTTCCGGGCTTGTGATGCGCGTGAATGACGGGGCGGCCGGATAAGTCATATTTTGCATATTCTGCATCCAGGTCAAAATTATGGCCGCCCTCGTTTCCGTTGCTCCAAAAAATAACCGAAGGATGGTTTGCATCTCTTACAACCATTTCTTTTACAAGCTTTCTTCCAATTTCGGTATTGTATTTTTTTTGCCAGCCGGCGAGTTCATCCAAAACATATAAACCTAAGGAATCACAAATCTGAAGGAAAGATTTATCGGGCGGATAATGCGAACAGCGAACGGCATTCATATTCATTTCCTTGATGAGCTGAACATCCGTCAGATCGATATTTTTGTTGACACTGCGTCCGGTTTCAGGCCACCAGACATGACGGTTGATGCCTTTCATTTTGATTTTTGTTCCGTTGATGTAAATGCCGTCGCCTCTACGGATTTCAATTGTTCGGAAACCGAATTTTTCTTCGGCCCGGAAGATGTTTTTTTTATTCTTCTTTAGACTGAATACAGCTTTGTATAGGTTCGGCGTTTCGGCTGTCCAGGGTTTTGGGTTTTTAACGGAGCATTGAATTTGTTTTAAAGTATCCCCTTTTTGAATCTGAATGTGAGTTTCTCCAACTAAATTATTTTTAGCATCAAAAATTTCGACCTTTACCTTATTGACCGATTGAATTCCTTTTAAATGAAGATTCGAGCGGAACGTTCCATCTGCTTTGGCATCAATCGATAGGGATGAAATATTTTCTTTCGGAGCGGCTTCCAGATAAACAGGTCTGAAAATTCCTCCCAAGATCCAGTAATCCGCCAGGCGTTCTGCGTTGTTAACCGATTTGTCTGCAGACATTTTTGAAACTTTTACTTCAAGACTATTTTCTTTCCCGAATTGTAGTTTATCCGAAATATCGTATTTAAACTCATAGAAAGCACCCTGATGAATTTCTCCTGCCGGTTTCCCGTTGATTTTCACTTCCGTGTCGGTCATGGAACCTTCGAAAACAATATTTACCGATTTCCCTTTCCAGGAATCGGGAACTGAAAATCTGTATTTGTAAAGACCTGTTTCGTCGTGAAATTTAAAATTTTTGCCGTAGGTTACATAATCCCGTCCGTAATTGTAAGCCCCAAATCCCTGCTGTTCCCATTGGGAAGGAACCTGAATTTTATCCCAGCTTCCTGATTTTCTTCCACCGGTTATCCAAAAATCCCATTCTCTGGTATGCTCAGAATCTGTCCCGCTCAGGAATTGGATTTCCTTGGATTGAGAATGCAGAAACTGTGAGCAAAAGCATAAAAGGATTAGTATTTTGGAAAAAAAACTCATTTTACAGCAATATCGGAATCGTCTTTTTTATCGTAAGATCTGCTGAGGGAGGCAACTTTAGTAATGTTAACTTTAATCTGCTTCAAATTTTTAATAGCATTTAAATTCTGTTCTTCAGGTTTTAATGCCCTGATTTTCAAATTTTCAAACGTAAAATCTTTCAACTCATACAAATCTGAAGCTTCTACTGAAAATGCAGTTTCACAATCGATGTCGATATTTTTCAGGATAATATTATTAGCCAGTCTCCTTTTCGGCGCTTCTTCGCCTTTCAGATCAAAAAACTGGTTCCAGCCTTTTACGTATAAAAATGTTTTTACGTTTCCTCTGATATTCTCGAGTGTGATATATTCGTAATGTTGCGGCGTGTCGGGACGCATTTTCAGGTGCAACAATCTGGAGGCATCTTTCACGGTGGAATTTCTGAAAATAATGTTGTAATTGTGAATCGATTCGCTTCCGCAGGTGAGCGCAGAATGGCAGAATCCGAAAGTATTATCTTCGATGATGATGTTTCTGTTTTCCCCGTTTTCAGGAGCTTTATCCGCTTTCGGACCTTTCCCGCCTTTGAGTGCGATTGCATCATCGTTCACTGAAAGATAACAGTCTTTAACCAGGAAATTTGTACAGGCATCAATGTCGATTGCGTCTGTACTTGGTGCCTTTACAGGTTCTTTCGGTGCAAGAATGGTCAGATTCAATAATTTTACAAAGTCGCTTTTGTAATAATGCGTACTCCAGAACGGCGAATTTTTTACGGTAATTCCTTCAACCCGGACATTTTTAGAATTTGAAATATAGATCATTCTTGGTCTCATTTCATCCATATTGGTGCATTTTGGATTCCACTCCCGTCTTTTCCAGAATGATTTCCAGAAACGGAGTCCGTTGCCGTCGAGCGTTCCTTTTCCTGAAATCGTAAAGCCATCCAATCCGTCCGCATTAATGAGTGCCGGGAAATATTTTACGGTCTGACCTTCCATCCTGGTTGTCACAACAGGAAAATCGTTGATATCATCGCTTCCTTTTAATCTTGCTCCATTCTCCAAAAACAGATGCGTTCCCTGCCTGAAGAAAACCGAACTGATGAGAAAAGTTCCTTTGGGTACCACTACCACTCCTCCTCCATTTTTAGCAGCCAAATCAATGATCGCCTGAACCTGTTTCGTCTGAAGAACCGTACTGTCGTTCCTTACGCCGTTTTCTGTAATAATATATTTTTTTCCTAACTTATTGATATCTGTGGGCTTGTTTTCTTTGAACCATTTTGGAATAGCTGTTCCGTCAGGAAATTTGTCCTGGCCTTTTAATCCTGAAAAAGAAAAGAGAATCGAAAAGGCCAGGAAAAGGTTTGATATATTGTAAAATTTCATAATCAATTTAATAAAGCTAATAAACGAAAATAAAAATATAGTTTTTGAAAATCCGGAGCATCCTGCCCTTTCCTGTCAATTCTTTTTTAATTTTTTTTTCAATGCTTTTGCAGAAAAAATTCGGTTTCAGGAAAATTGACCGACATTCTATCCAGCGCTTATCTATCCGGGCTGAAGCTGCCCTCTGCGTCAATACATATTTGCAAGAAAGCATAACAAACTGATAATTAGCAGGATTCAACAGGATAGTGATTATGTCGGTTGTTTCTAATTTTCCGTAACATCAAAATCGATTTCTAACCCATCATAATTTATGACTATGAAAAAAAGAATTCTACCTCGTAAGCCAATGCTTCGTCTTTTTATGCTTGGTGGTGCCCTATCGGCCATCAGCGGACTGAAAGCACAGACCTTGGCTTTTCCTGAAGCCACCGGTTTCGGAAGATTCACAACAGGCGCGCGAAGTGCCGCAAATCCTGAAATTTATCTGGTTACCAATCTCAATGACAGCGGACCGGGATCCTTTCGTGATGCAGTAAGCCAGGAAGGAAGGTTTGTCATATTCAAAGTAGGCGGTATTATCAGGACCCAATCTCAAATTACCATTGCAAAAAACACAACAATCGCCGGACAGACCGCGCCCGGAGAAGGAATTGTTCTGCTAGGCGCAAAAGTAACATTCACCGGAGCAAGTAATACGATAGCACGGTATGTACGCATCCGGTACGGAAATACCACACAGGGCCAGGACACTTCAGGTTTATCCAACGGTGCCAATATTATTCTCGACCATATGTCCTTTACCTGGGGAACCGATGAAGTTTTCTCAGTCAACTGGGATAACAAAGGGGAAAGTCCGGATAATATAACGATCCAGAATTCCATCATCGGCCAGGGACTGCATCGTCATAACCACTCAGCCGGAGGATTGATGCAGCCTTCCGGCGGAAAAATCAGCTTAATCGGAAACCTGTATATCTGCAATAAAACGCGGAATAATAAGGTAAAAGGAATCAATGAGTTTGTTAATAACATTGTGTACAACTGGGGAAATTACGGCAATGCGTACGGGCACTCAGAATCCGGTGATGCTTACATTATGGGTGGAGATTCGGCAGGAACTTCTGAAGTGAATATCATCAACAATTATTTTATTGGCGGCCCCAACACCGGTAATACCGTGGCTACCCCTTTCAACAGGGGGAATGATAATTTCTCTTTGTATGGCGCCGGAAATTATTTTGACAACAACAAAGACGGGATTCTTAATGGAACTTTGGTTCCTTCCAACCTGTCAGGCTATCCTACGGGAGATATCAGTTCCATCCAATCGGTGCCGTACGATTATCCGATGAAAAATCCGTCATTGACCGCTCAACAGGCTTATGAACAAGCGGTTATGAATGTAGGTGCATCCTACCCGAGACGTGACCAGGTGGAAAATCTGATGATTTCTGATTTACAGTCCAAAGGAACAGCGGCAACATATGTATATGTTCAGTCTGATCTCAGTTCTCAGTTTGGCTTTACCAATGGCGGCGCGGGACATGTCTACGGCGCTCCTGCTCCTGCAGATGCAGATAATGACGGAATACCCGATGCGTGGGAAGACGCTAACGGACTGAATAAAAATGTACCGGATGCACTGAATGTAAGCACGACCCATGCACCATACCTGAATATCGAAGTTTACATCAACAGCTTACCCAATCAGACTCCGCCGGATTTTGTTGTTCCGCCGACCGATCTCAATTTTACAAATGCGGTGACTACAGAAGTGCCCCCTGCAAGTTCTTTTACCGTTGCATGGAATGACAACGCCTCCAATGAAACCAACTATATCTTGGAACGTTCTACCGACGGAACCAATTTTTCAGGAATCGCATCGTTAGCGGCCAATACCACGAGCTATCATGAAACAGGTCTCGCTCCGAATACAAAATACGATTACAGGGTAAAAGCAACAAATGCAACAGCAGCTTCAGTATATACATCGGTTGCTTCCATCATAACGCCGCCGGTTCCATCGGCACCTTCAAAAACGCTGAATCCAGCTCCGGCAACGGGAAATAACAATGTGGAACTGATCAGCAATAACCTGGTCCTGAAATGGTCAGGAAGCACAAATACCATTACCTATTCGGTTTACCTGGGAACCAGTGTGTCCGGTTTGAGTAAAGCCGCAGACGTTAATTATTCTGCTTTACCGACTTATCAACTGACAGGACTAAATCCCGGTACAACATATTACTGGAGAATTGATGCCGTTAATGAAAAAGGCACCGCAACGGGCGATGTATGGAATTTCCATACTTTAACGCCAGGTCTTGTCGGCCACTGGCCTTTCCGGGAAGCGCCTGCCGAAGGTGAAAAAATCGCTGACCTTACCGCTTATGAAAATGATGGAATTCTGAATACTTCATATGATAATAACAATGTCAGAATCCAGGGAAAAGAAAACTATGCACTTGATTTAGCGACTTCTCCCAACAGTCCTTATATTGCAAGTATTCCGCACCAGGAACACCTGTTGTTCGATAGAAACTCTTTCACTGTTTCTTTCTGGATGAAAGCTCCGGGCACTATGATTCCGGCTTCATCATCAACCAGTCTTTATGTCTTGTGCAAAGGCTCTTTTACTAAAAATACGACAACGGGCGCCACTGGAAAACGTTATAATATCGAGATCAAAGGCGGCCAGCTGCGTTTTGCGATCGATGACGATGTTACCAAAAAAGAAATCACTTCTCCTGTCGGTAATTTTTTCACAGGAAACTGGGTTCATGTGGTTATCATGCGGGATCTGGCTGCCCATAAAATGAGGATTTATACCAACGGCGTACTGAGTGCGGAAGGTGATGAAACCGCCGTTACGGGAATCGGTGAAGCCAGTGACCTGATCATCGGAAATATCGGCAGGCTTGAATTTATGTCCTCCGGCACCGCCCCTGCTCCTTACAAAGGTGCAATTGATGAGCTTAAAATGTTCAATTATGCCTTAACCGCATCAGAAGTCAGCGCTTTGTACAGCCAGCCTGCTTCAGGCACGAATAAAGCGGTCTCTCAAAGAGGGTTTATCTATCCTAATCCTGTGAAAGACCATATTTCCATACAAATTCCTGATTATAAACCATCTGATTTAACGGCTGTATTGCGGGATATGGCAGGAAAGGTGATCCTTAATGAGAAAATAACCTCTGACAGTAAAGGTGTTTTTAAAGTAAACCTTCCCGATAAACAGCCAGCCGGAAATTATCTTCTAACCATTTACGGAAAAGACCTGAAAAGCAGCTTCAGGGTTTTCCTTGACTAAAATCACCTCATATTTCAATCTATTGTAAAACATTTAAAAGATCGGACCTTTCGGCTTCTGAAATGATGATTTAATACATGGGTGATCTGTACGAGATGAAAGTTACAGACCTGTAAAGCCAGCTAAAATATTATTGTGCCCAGATTAAATTATTATCAGTTTTAATCCTACCTATGGCA
>JAKOOG010000031.1 GCA_022701545.1 Weeksellaceae bacterium
CAGTAGTAATAAGTATTGCCTTAGTGTTATTTTTGTTGGGATTAATGGGACTTATTCTGATCAATGCCCAGAAATATTCGGATTATATCAAAGAACAGCTTGTGGTAAATGCTTACTTTGACGAAAACTATGACGCTAAGGATTCTGTAAAAATTGCGAAAATGGAAGCCGAGGTTTTCAAAGAAATTCAGACACTGGCGCCTGTGAAAAAAGCCACTTACATCACCAGGGAGATGGCTTCCAAAGAAGCTAAAAAAGCGATGGGGATTGATGCGGATGCACTTTTTGAAGAAAATATTTTCCCTTCGTCTGTAGAAATTGCCTTAAAACCGGAATATGTGGATCCTGCCAAAATCGATCAGGCGATCAAAGCCATTAAAGGGGTCCCGGGAATTATTGATGTGAAAAACGACAGTACCCTGATGGTGGACGTATACAACAACCTCAGCAGGATTCTTAAATGGATTTTAGGATTTTCCGTACTGTTTCTGATCCTGGCGGTGGTGCTGATCAACAATTCCATCCGTCTGAAAATATTCTCCAAAAGATTCATTATCAAAACCATGCAGCTGGTAGGTGCGAAAAGAAGATTTATCCTGAAGCCTTTCATTATCGAAGCGGTTGTTTTGGGAGCCATCGGTTCCGTTATCGGGCTTCTGGCACTTTTCGGAGTATGGTATTACTTTACAAGCCAGATCGGATCTGCGTTCGTACAGGACAACAATCAGTATTTCTGGCTGGTGCTGCTGGTATTGGGCGTAGGAATTTTTATCACGGTCTTAAGTACGGTGATTGCAACCTGGAGATTCCTGAGATCAAATGTTGACGACCTATATTACTCTTAACAATGAGCAAAAAAACAAATAAATTTTCCGCCGACAGCTTCGGAAAAGAAACAGCCGAAGCCCCACAGGAAAACACGTTCTACTTCGGAAAGGAGAACTTTAAGTGGATGCTGATCGGCTTGGCGTTTATCGTAGCCGGTTTCCTTCTGATGATGGGACCGGATGCCAATACCGTAGACGGAAAGTATGACCCCAACACCTGGAATGAAGGCATTTTCTCCATCCGCAGGATCCGTATCGCCCCGTTGTTTGTGGTGATCGGTTTTGCGATAGAGGTCTATGCAATTCTGAAAAGAAAATAAAATTAATTTTTATGTAGAGATTAAGAAGTTGAGAAATTCGGGCAGATCCGGGTTTCTCAGTTTTTTAGTCTTTTAATTTTTAAATACATTATGGATTTAATCAAAGCAATTATTATTGCTATTGTAGAAGGCTTAACGGAATATCTTCCGATTTCTTCAACGGCTCATATGGGTTTTACGGCCAATTTAATGGGACTGGAAGAAACCGAATTTTTAAAAATGTTTCAGGTTTCCATTCAGTTTGGCGCTATCCTTTCGGTAGTGGTTGCTTACTGGAAAAAATTCTTTGACCTGAACAACCTGCAGTTTTATTTTAAGCTCGCTTTTGCGGTGGTTCCGGCTTTGGTACTGGGCTATCTTTTTGATGATAAAATAGAAGCGGTTTTAGGAAACCAGATTGCCATTTCTTCAGTATTGGTGTTGGGAGGAGTGGTTTTGCTGTTTGCCGACCGGTGGTTTAAAAATCCGACCATAGACGACGAAAAAGGAATTACCATTAAAAAAGCGGTCACGATCGGATTCTGGCAGTGTCTGGCCATGATGCCGGGAACCAGCCGGAGTGCCGCGTCCATCATTGGTGGAATGACGCAGGGCCTGACGAGGAAAGCAGCGGCAGAATTTTCATTTTTCCTGGCCGTGCCTACGATGCTTGCCGTAACGGTGTATTCGGTGTTTGTAAAAACATGGGGTAAAGAAACCCCGAATCCGCAGAAAGGCTACGAAATGATCATGGAATCCCAGGAGCATATTACGGTCTTCATTGTAGGAAATGTTGTGGCTTTTATTGTTGCTCTGATTGCCATCAAAGCATTTATCGGATTTTTAAATAAGTATGGCTTCAGGCCATGGGGCTGGTACCGTATTTTTGTCGGAATTGCTCTGCTGATTTATTTTTATTGGTTTCAATAAGGGATGATGAAAAAGTATTTACTTTTTTTTATGGTCATTTCTGAAATTATTTTTGCACAGGACTGGAAAGAAAAAGTGTTTGATCAGGTAATCCTGATCAATGACGAAAATGTTTTTCGGTCAGGCAAATTGATCTTAATTGATCTTCCTGTTAAAATTGAAGACCGGAAAGAATTGGTTTTCTATAATGCCTCTCATCTTCCTAATAAATTATTCTTTGATAAAAATATTTTTTTACCCAGAGTTAACAAATTTACCTTGATTGCTCCGGATCATGACTACTATAGCAGTATTGCAAAGAGCGCAACCCGGATGGGCGGGTGTATAGAGCCCATAAAAACGGATAAATTTTATTTTGTCAACAGAAATGAAATAAAATGGGACAGTATTTCTTTAGATTCCTCCGATTATCCGATAGTCAACTTTAAAAATCATCAGGTTGCCAAAAATGAGATGATCTCTTATTATTCGGAAGGATTTGGTTCGGTTTGTTGCCCCAGAGACAAGAAACGCGAATATCTTGAGGGTGATGGCAATGCTAATTTTTTTCAGAAACTTAAAGACCAGGGAATCGCGGTAAAAGAAAACTATTCGTGCTGTTTTGGTAAAGAGGGAGAGTATAATGCTTTTTATCCCCTTAAAGAATTTTCCAACGCACAAAGATTGGTTTTTATTAATGACCGGCTGGAATTTTTACATGAAAATCCTGAAAACTACAGGATCCTTTTCCCGGAAATCATCAGTTACCCTAATTTAAAATTAAATAGATTCAAGTATTAAATACTTTTTGAATTCAGTAATCCAATATTATTCATACCGGATGACAGCAGAAGACTTACAATCAGGACACGTTTTTTTACTTGACAAGCCTTTGGACTGGACGTCTTTTCAGGCGGTCAACAAAATGAAGTATAAACTTCGGAGCGAGTTTAATTTACCGAAAAAATTCAAGATCGGCCATGCAGGTACCTTGGATCCGCGGGCAACCGGTCTTCTGATCGTATGCTGCGGAAAATTCACCAAAAAAATCCCTGAGATCCAGGATGCTCCCAAAGAATACCGGACGGAGATCAAAATCGGGGCACAGACCGAATCGTACGATACCGAAAAGCCTGAAATTCTTCATCAGGATATTTCGCATATTACAGAAGAACAGGTTAAAGCCGCTTTAGAAAAATTTATCGGGGAAATCGATCAGACCCCGCCTGTATTTTCCGCGATCAAAATCGATGGGAAAAGAGCGTATGATCTGGCCAGAGCAGGAACGGAGGTGGAGATGAAATCCCGGAAAACCACCATATTGTACATCAATGATGTTACCATTGATTTTCCGCTGGTAAGCTTTACGGTTGGCTGTTCTAAAGGGACGTACATCCGGAGCCTGGCACATGATATCGGTCAGGAATTGGGAGTTGGTGCTTACCTTACGCAATTAAGAAGAACTAAAATCGGGGAATATACCATTGAAAATGCAACCTCCGATTTTCTGGATAATGATTTTAAATTTAATAACCCATGAAAAAAAATCTGCTTTTATTATTCGCTTTAGCCTCATTTATCACTGTTTTTTCACAGGAGGTTAAGACTTCAAAACCTGTAATGGGTTTTTATTTTAATCCGTCGCTGCATATCGGTCTCAAAGTGGCCAAAGAAAAACAAATCCCCAATAACACGCAGTATATCCAGCCGGAAGCCACCCGTAAGCTTACCTATGGAATTACTGCGATCGGAGGTTACCATTTTTTGCCTAACTTTGCCCTCGGAAGCGGTTTCAGATATACTTTTATAGAAAACAATTATCACCTGGTCTACCTGATGATCCAGCCGAAGTTTATTTTTAGTCCGGGCGACCAACCGTTTTTTATTGAGTTGAATTACGGAAAGCAACTTAACCACAGCGTGGTTTCGGATTCCGAACTTTGGGGCGGACGGATCGGGATGCAGGTTTCTTATTCAAAAAGGCTGAGCCAGGAAGGAGGAATCGTTTTTGAATCCCATAAAACAGGATATTCCAATCCTTTTTTTATCGGGTTAAGTTACGGGGTAACCATTTTCAGCAATAAAAATTATACCGGTTACGGAGAAGATTAATGGAAAAGACAAGGATCAATAAATATTTATCGGAAGTAGGGTACTGCTCCAGGAGGGCGGCAGACAAATTACTGGAAGAAGGGCGGATCACCATTAACGGACAGGTTCCTGAAATGGGGACCAAAGTTTCCGACGAAGATGTGATCGAAGTTGATGGCAAGCCGATCCGTGAGCCGGAAGAAGACCATGTTTACATTGCATTCAACAAACCTGTGGGAATTGTCTGCACAACGGATACCAAGCGTGAACAGAACAACATCATCGATTACATCAACCATCCCAAAAGAATTTTTCCGGTCGGAAGGCTGGATAAGCCGAGCGAAGGACTGATTCTTTTGACCAGTGACGGCGATATTGTGAACAAGATCCTCAGATCGAGGAACAACCACGGGAAAGAATATATCGTAAGGGTCGATAAGCCGATCACCCCAAAATTCCTGGACAAAATGCGAAACGGGGTTCCGATTTTAGACACCGTCACCAAAAAATGTGAAGTGGAAAAAATTGATGAAATGAACTTCAGAATTGTACTGACCCAAGGCCTGAACCGCCAGATCCGGAGAATGTGCGAATACCTCGGCTATGAAGTAAAAAAGCTGAAAAGAATCAGGGTGCTGAACATCAAACTGGATTTACCCGTCGGCAAATGGAGGGACCTCACCGATGAAGAGCTTTCCGCTTTGCTTAAAATGGTGGAAGGTTCCAGCAAAACTTTTGATTAAAATAAAATTGAGATGCTCCATAACCGGGCATCTCAATACAATACGTTCCGTATCATTTCAGATACATTTTCATCCGGGTTTCATACTCAGGTTTTACCTTCAGTAATTTCCAGATTTTCCGTTCATCTTTTTCGCTCAGCCGGTAGAAGATGATCCTGTCTGCGGAATATTTAAAATAAGGATGATTTTTCAGCCATTCCTCCGGAGCATCGAGCAGCGTGTATTTTTGTACCGCTGAGGCGTTCAGCGGAGCGGTGGAGAGCAATTTCTGTGTCAGCTCCTTATCAATATTGTAAGTCGTCAGGATCTGTTCTTTGGTCACAAACCCGCCTAGCTTTTTCCGGAACCCGATCATCGATCCCGCCGCTTTTTCATCAAAGCCGAATTCGATAAGCTGCCTGAAGGTAATTGAATTCAGATCCACTTTGGAAAAATCTGTTTTTTCCTGCTGCCTCAACTCTGTTTTCTGGTTTGAAGCATGGGCAGTAATACCTGCTGTATTTAACCGGATGAATGGCTTCATTTCCGCAAACTTTTCCGGTGAAATAACGAAGCACCTCTGGATCTCTTCCAGATTTTTAAAACTTCCCTTTAAGTTCCGGTCGCGGTAATTGATAATGGTCTGCGCCTGTTTTTCGGAAAAGCCGAAAGATTTCCAGCCTTCCAGATCCAGGGTATTCGGATCGAAAGCATAATACCGGATTTTGCTTTTTTCCGGATTTGTATTTTTGGAATAATGACCGGAGCCGGCCGGTGTTTTTTCTGGCAGCAGCAGATAAGGGCTGATCTTCCGGAAATTTTCTTCGCTGATGATGAAGCATTCCCTGAATTTTTCCTTGCTGGTAAAGCTTCCGCCCAGGTAGTGCTTGTATTTCAGGATGGCGGCGGCCTGTTTTTCGCTGAATCCCATTTTCTGCCAATCGTCAGCCGTATACAAGTCCGGATTGAAACTCCGGGAAACGGTGATGGCTCTTTTTTCGCTGGTGTTGAATGAATCGGATCCCGCATCTTTTCCGGTTTCAGGCAGGAGGATGTAAGGGTTAAGTGCCGAAAATTTAGTTTCGGATATCGCAAAGCATTTTTTCAGCTGTTGTTTGGAAACGAATTTTCCGCCGACGACTTTTTTGTAATTGAGAATGGTGGCGGCCTGTCTTTCGGTAAAGCCCAGGTTTTGCCATTGTTTCGCATCAAGCTCGTTCGGATCAAATTTTGTTATGCTGATCTCCGCAGGATGTTCCGTTACAAATTTTACCCCGGAAAAGTCTTCCTTCTCCTTGCTGGTATACTCCTGAAAGGCAAATAAAACGACCAGCAATAATCCCATGCCGGCCAATCTCTGGTAGTAGGTTTTTCTCATCGCTGTAAACTTAATAATTTTATTAAGCATTCGCAATGAGGATGTTGCGATTGGATTATTTTAGAATATAATTTAATTAAATCACTTTAAAATATAAATTTAAATTCTAATTAAGGTGAATTATTTTAACTATTCCTCATCCTTTTCCGTCAGCGAATCCTTTAATTTCAGCAATTCCGCTTTTACAAATTCCAGCCGGTCGATGAGGGTGACGGTTTCGGATATTTTGCTGTTGGTGGTCAAGGCGATCTTGGCACCATCAAGGGTGTAGCCTTTCTCTTTAACAAGATGATAGATGATCTGAAGATTTTTGATATCCTCGGGAGTGAAGTACCGGTTGCCTTTTTTGTTTTTTTTCGGCTTGATGATTGGAAATTCCTGTTCCCAATACCGTATCAGTGAAGTATTTACATCAAAAGCTTTGGCAACTTCTCCTATGGAATAATACAGTTTATCGGGTAAGTTGATTTTCATTTTCTGGAATCGTAATTTTCAAAGATAAAAATTTTTTAAATTTTCTCAAAAATACAATGCGCAAAAATAGGTTTTTTGCTTTGTAAATCAAGGATAAAAGTCATTGATAATCCGTAAAAAAATAGTTTGTTTTCATTATTTTTGGATTAAAATAAAAAGGCTGATGAATTCCATCTCCGTACTCCATATCGATCTTTTTCAGCAGGGTAAAAATACTTCGGATTTTTATTTCAGTACGATGCAGAATCATTTGGCCACAAGCCACAGACACATCGAAAAAGCCCATCGCCACGATTTTTATGCCACCATTCTTTTTACAAAAGGGAGCGGAATGCATGAGATCGATTTCCAGAAATATGACGTTTCGGCGGGAAGTTTATTTTTCATGTCTCCCGGGCAGGTTCACAGCTGGGAACTTTCTGCGGATATTGAAGGGTTTATTTTCTTTTGTCTGCAGGATTTTTACGAATTGCATTATGTCAATCAGAAATTAAGGAACTTCCCGTTTTTCGGATCAGTCAGTTTTCCGAGAAAATTACAGTTGGAACCGGCTGAATTGGATCATACCGTTAACCTGATGCTTGCCTTGCAGGAGGAATACCATTCTCAGCACATGATGAAAAACAGTCTCATGCTTTCTCTGATGTCTCAGATTTT
>JAKOOG010000057.1 GCA_022701545.1 Weeksellaceae bacterium
AAGGTAAGCCGTTTCGGCATTTACAATGCCCTTTTTAATAATCAGATCAGCTCGTCGGATGTATTGCTTTCAAAACCGAATTTAAACGTCATCCTGGCGAAGCCCGGCGATGCCAAAACCGGAAAAAGGAAAAGCCCTTTTCTGTTTGAAAACATAAGGATCAATAAAGGGAATATCAGTATTTTCAGGTATACGAAACAGAAGTTTTTTTCTGTGAAAGACCTCAGCCTGTATGTGGAGAATCTTCAGATGGCCGAAGAGGATGCTGAGGATAAACTGCCTGTCATATTCGATCAGTACAGCATTAAAGGGACGGATTTTTTTTTCCGGCCGGATGATGTTTATGCTTTGCAGATCGACAGGATTGAAACAAAAAACGGACAAATGTCTATCGATAAGTTTCAGCTGACCCCGCTTGTAACCTTTGAACAGTTTAAAAAATATTATCCTAAAAAAACTCAGCTTTTTCAGTGTAATGTTGAAAAAATACAATTCAAGGATATTTTGCTGGCAAAAAACAAAATTTCCTTAGCCAATGCCAGTTTTTACAATCCTGATCTTTTTGTGTATACTACCAATGCGGTTCCCATCAGGGCTAAGAAACCATTGAATTTGGAACTGAACCTGCAGGATATCCGGTTAAACAATGCGACGGTACAGGTCATGAAACCCAATGGCAGCAAGCTTCTGTATGCCCGTAAGGCCAACCTGAATATCAACCGGCTTCATTTTGACAAGGAAACCCGTGAAGAACTGATTCCGGTGGGATATAAAGATTTTCAGTTTTCGGCGCAGGATATCCTTTATTCCAACCACCAGGATTTTAATGTCAAAAGTTTCACCTTAACACCCAGAAAGGGAGAGCTTAGAACGATATCTGTTGTTCCGAACGGTTCAGCCGGCGGAAAAACAGCCATGAACCTTACAGCAAATTATATAGGATTTGCTGTTAACCGATGGGAGGTGGTTGATAAAAAATTAAATTTTGACATTAAGGATGTGCTGGTAGACCGGGTGAAAGGAAGCATTAAAGCGGGAGAGATAAATAATCAAACGGATAAAAAAGGAAATATAAAAGGGATACAGTTTCCTATCAGCATCAGAAAGGTAACGCTCAGGAATTCTGATATTACCTATGATAAAGACAATCAGCCATTAACTTTAAATCACCTGAATGCAAGTGCTAATGATATCCGGCTGAATTCCAAAGAAGGACAATCGGGTATGGAAGTGGGGATCAAAAGTTACGCAGTTACTTCCGATAATATTATTTACAAGACTCAGTTTTATCATATGACGACAGGAAATCTAAAAGCTGACCAGAATAACATCAGGATTTCCCGGTTTGCCATGAAGCCTCTCATTTCGAGAGCCCGGTTTATCAAAATGATACCGGTGGAGAGGGATCTATATGATATCAAAGCTGCTGTGATTACAGCCAACGGAACCTGGGATTTATTTTCGGAACAGAAGTCCATCAATGCTTCCAACGTTACAATCCAGTCTGCGGATGCGAATATTTTCAGGAGCAAGATCCCCAAAGACGATCCAAAAGAAAAACCTTTGTATTCCAGGATGCTGCGGTCTATTAAAATTCCGATGGTTGTTAATAATCTAAATCTCCGGAATTCCGTTCTGGTTTATGAAGAAGATACGCCGGAAAGCGCAGGGCCTGGAAAACTGACGTTCGGTAATTTTAACATGAACGTAAAAAACCTGAACTCTGCGAAGATGAAAGGCAAGCCGACCCGGGTTGATATCAAAATCAGCTGTTCATTCATGAATCTCGCCCCGCTTTCCGTCAACTGGAATTTCGATGTGGCAGATCAGCGGGATGTGTTTGCTATTTCAGGTCGTACAACCAATCTTCCGGCAAAAGGGATCAATCCTTTTATCCGTCCTTATTTGCATGTGACGGCTACAGGGACCATTCAGGAAATGCTTTTTAATTTCAAAGGAGATCCCAAAGGACTGAACGGCAGTTTTAACCTTAGGCATAAGGATCTTAAGGTGGCAATCCTGGACAAAGAAAACCGGGAAAAGAAGGGGCTTTTAACGGCTATTGCCAATCTGCTGGTGAAATCGGATTCCGGGAAGCTTCCCGAGGATGTAGAAATTGAAGATGTGGAAAGAGACCCAACCAAATCTTTCTTTAATCTATTCTGGAAAGGGATCGAACAGGGCTTGAAGAAAACATTGATCGGAATCAACATCGATACTTCTAAAAAAGGGAAAGATGATGCTGGATCAAAAGATACAGGAGCATCCGGGAAAGAAGCAGAACCTAAAAATAATCAGGAGCAGAAGAAAGGAACTGCTGTACAGCAAAGCTCTCAGCAGAATGAGAAAAAGGGATTCCTGAAAGGCATATTTAAGAAAAAAGAAAAATCCGGAACTGAGTAATTCCGGATTTTCTATAGATCAATATATATTTCTTATTTATTCAAAATCAAATTCATGACTCTCCAGGATGGGTACGGCTCTTAAAAATTTGTCGAAATCCTCTCCCGGGTAATTGCTTTCAGCACCATAAGAATCGATCATCATGCCGAGATTTCCGGCATCATCTTTTACAACATACAATACGGCATTGTCATCCGGAGCACTCGGGCCTTCAAAACGATACGTCTTAACGATGGTAAGTTCATGCGGCTGGTAGATCTTTTCCGAGTTTTCAAATTTCATTTCGCCGTTTTCATTCATCCGGAATTCTCTGTGTACCCCTCTTTGCGTCAGTTTAGTCATCACCTGGCTCAATGTCGTCATCTTATCAATATTTCCTGTACTATCCATAATAATTTTTTTCCGTTAAAACTGCAATAATTAAACCATTACGCTGAGAAATATGGTATCTCTGTCCGATTATGATGATTCACCAGCCATACGATATGTTAACAAAATTTATAATGAAGAGCAAATGTTGGGTATACTTTTTGCAGTAGCTACCCGTACATAAATCAGACAAAATATGAAAAAAGAAGTCGGAGTTTTGCTGGCAGGAGGAGTAGGTCTTTTGGCAGTATTAAGTATCATCGGAATAAAAAAAATATTACACAGAAAAGACAGGAAATACAGTGATGCCTATTCGGATTACCACCGTCATTTTGAAGGGAAAAATCACGATGACGAATACCACGGCATCGAATTTTATGCATTGAAGTAGTTATAAAATATATCTCAATTATGTTGATCCGGCACTGTCACAGTGTTGGATTTTTTTGTTACAATTTGTAACGTGAAATCTGGTGGTTATCCGGAAATTACCTTTTAATTTTACATCAATATGCAGAACGAAAACATCATCAAAGGTCTGGGTGCTCAGCGAAACGTCATCAACCGTTTCGACCGGTATACGTATGAGCCTGAAGATGAAGATTTCGAAACGGGTAAGACTTCTTTCACCGAAGTTTTTCCGAAAAGCATTGTCAACCAGGTAAAAAGCGAGGATCTGCCGATGGAATATTCCATGAATCCCTATCAGGGTTGTGAGCATGGCTGTGCCTACTGTTTTGCAAGGCCCACCCATGAATATTGGGGATACAGTGCCGGTATCGATTTTGAAAGGAAAATTATGGTGAAGAAAAACGCCCCGCAGCTGCTGGAAAAATTTTTTCAGAAAAGAGGATACCGTCCGGCGCCGATTTTACTTTCCGGTAATACCGACTGTTATCAGCCGGCGGAACGGCAGTTCGGGATTACCCGTAAAATGCTGCAGGTTTGCCTGGATTACCGGCATCCCGTTCATGTTCTTACAAAAAATGCATTGGTGCTGCGAGATGCTGATCTTTTAAAAGCCCTGGCAGAAAAAAACCTTGTCTCGGTATCACTGAGCATTCCGACGATCAATGAAGAACTGCGGCGAAAAATGGAACCCCGCACGAGTTCCGCTAAAAATAAATTAAAAGCCATCGAAATCCTTTCTGAAAATAAAATCCCGGTAAATGTAATGGTTGCGCCGGTTATTCCGGGACTGAACAGCGACGAACCGTTGTCTATCCTGAAAGCTGTTTCAGAGGCGGGCGCGCGGAGTTTCGGATATACGCTGGTACGGCTGAATGATTCGGTAGAACCGGTTTTCGTAAATTGGATTGAACATGCTTTTCCCGACCGGGCACAGAAAGTTTTAAACCTGATCCGTTCCATGCGGGGCGGAAAGCTGGGCGAGAAAAGATATTTCGACCGGCAGAAGGGAGAGGGAAATATCGCCGAAATGATTCACAATACTTTCAGGATCGGGAGAAAAAAGTTCTTTGACGGGAGAGATTTCCCGAAGCTTTCAACCGCAGACTTTACGGGAGCGAAAGATCAGCAGCTGAGGCTATTTGATTGATTTTTATTCTATTATTTCAGATAAAAAAATTAAACCGTTCCTTTTAGGAACGGTTTTATCATTTGTAGATGAAAATCTACAGCTTAGATTGAATCATCCGGGCATTTGAAATCATCGCTGCAAGTTGTACAGATAACGGTGTTTCCACAAGCATAAACACAGAATTCAGGCTCGTTGATCGGTTTGATCCCTCCCGCTCCTTTAATGTTTTTTAACTGGCTTTTGTCTAATTTTTTTAAATTTTTCATATTGTTTGAGTTAAAAATTTGATACTATTGTAAAGATAATCAAAAATTTAATAAATCAATATACTGTGGTATATTTTATTTTTAGACTTCAT
>JAKOOG010000339.1 GCA_022701545.1 Weeksellaceae bacterium
TGTAATAGCAGACCCGGAGAATTCCGTCTGTAATAAATCCTACCTGTTTGGCGATCTTACCGGCCTCAGAAAAATACCCGTCTTTCGGAATTATGATTTCTTTAGCCTTTGCCGTAATAAAATCCATTTGTTGCGGGTTAAGGTTTCCGAAGGTCAGGATAAAATCAAATAATGCTTTCATAGAGGCAATTTAGGGAAAGTTTGATGTTCACCATTTGTCATTTGACAAATTTTTATTTGACTTTTACCGTTAAATATATTCTTAAATAAAGAAGGTACAGTCATCATAGAACAGCCATTCTGTATCAATTCATTTGTGAAATTAAATCCTGCAGAATTGAATATTAGATCATGTACGTATACCGGGATTGTGATCACACATCCTTAATGAAATCTTCATATTCGTAATAAAACCTTTCGAAGCCGTCCATTTTTTCGACGAAAAATTCAAAAATCTCCTGCCAGGTATTTTTGTTGAAAATCGAAACTTGATGTTTCTCAACCCAGATCCTGGCCATTACTTTTCCGTTTTCCAGTGTATAATATTCATCCTTGTAAAAATCTCCGACAAAATCTTTCAGAATATCCTCTAAAGACCATATCTTTTCGTAATAAGCGTTCCGGAAGATTTCATCTTTCATTTCAATATCTAAAGAAACTTCCGCTTTTTTATTGTCTGCGTAAAATTTGAACGACATATCCTTGATTTTGGTATCATACAAAATCCATTTCCTCGGAAAAGACTTTCCGAAAGCCGTCCAAAATTCCTTTTTTAACTGTTGTGCTTCCTGTTTGCTGAACATAAGACAAAGGTAGGGAAAAAATCAGGAGGCAGGTAAAGGTAGGAAAGCCAAGGAAAAGGAAAACGGGCCAAGTGGAAAGAGGTAGAGTAGCATTTAAAGAAAAAAAATTAATGTTGAATTACGGAGATTCCTTCTGCTTGATTCTTTTACCTTTTTACCTGGCTCTTTAATTACTTTTTTTCTTATTTTTGCTAAAATGCTGTCGAAAAAATCTCAATACGCTTTTAAGGCACTGTCATACCTGGTAGAGAAAAGGAATGACGGCCCGATTCTTATTTCCGAAATTGCGGATCGAAAGAGAATTCCTCTGAAGTTTTTAGAAAACATCCTGCTCGAACTCAAAAAAGCGGACATTCTCGATAGCAAAAAAGGGAAAGGCGGTGGCTATTTCTTCAAGGAAAACCCTGAAAATGTAAAGCTGGCAAAAATCATCCGGCTGGTCAACGGGCCTATTGCGCTTCTGCCATGCGTAAGCCTGAATTTTTACGAGAAATGCGATGACTGCAGCGAAGACCACTGCGGACTTCACGACGTCCTGATCGAAGTTCGGGACGCTTCACTGAATATTCTTGAGCAAAGGACTTTAATGGATCTGGTGGATTGATCCGATTCTCTTTTGGAATAATTAGTCTACTTATTTGGTAGGATAATTATTTTGTCAGATATTTGTAATACTTCAAATGAATAAATTATGATTTCAAAAGAAGAGGCAGATATTCTGAAACAGCTTCCGGCGGAGGAGGGATTGAAGTTCATCTCATCAAAATTCACGCAAGGAGCCGTTTTCTCCACATCGCTCGGTCAGGAAGATCAGGTGATTACCGACCTTATTTTCAGAAACGGGCTCCCCATCAGCGTATTCACACTGGATACCGGAAGACTTTTTCCCGAGCATTACGAACTCTTAGCACAGAACAATTCCAGATACAGGAAAAAAACGGAAATTTATTTTCCCGAAAGCACCGATGTAGAACAATACGTCAATGGGAAAGGGATCAATGCCTTTTATCATTCTGTTGAAAACCGGAAGGAATGTTGCTTCATCAGAAAGGTTAAACCTTTAAACCGGGCTCTTGAACACGCTCAAATCTGGATCACGGGTTTGCGTGCCGAGCAATCGGAAAACCGTGAACGCATGCCGGTGATCGAGTGGGACGAAGAAAGACAGCTTTATAAATACAACCCGTTGATCCACTGGAGCTACCAGCAGGTGCTGGATTACCTGGAAGAATACAAAGTCCAGGAATTGTCTCTGCACAAAAAAGGATTCATCAGTGTCGGCTGTCAGCCCTGTACCAGAGCAATTGCAGAAGGAGAGAATCCCCGTGCCGGGCGCTGGTGGTGGGAAAGTTCACACAAAGAGTGCGGTCTGCATACGCACTAATTCATAAAAATTTAAACGAAAAATGAAGACACATACCTCAGACTATCTGGAGCAGCTGGAAGCCGAGAGCATTTATATTATGCGTGAAGTGGCAGCCCAGTTTGAAAAACCAACCCTGCTTTTCAGCGGCGGGAAAGATTCCATCACTCTGGTCCATTTAGCCATTAAAGCATTCGCTCCCATGAAAATACCGTTTCCGCTGGTCCATATCGATACGGGGCACAATTTCCCGGAAGCCCTTCAGTTCAGGGATGATCTTGCCAAAAGCATCGGTGCTGAACTGATCGTAAGAAAAGTGGAAGATACCATAAAAGCTAAAAATTTAACCGAGCCCAAAGGCAAATTCGCTTCCCGGAACTGGCTTCAGACCCACACCCTGCTGGATACGATTGAAGAGTTTCAGTTTGATGCGTGTATCGGCGGAGCCAGGAGGGATGAAGAGAAAGCCAGGGCTAAAGAACGGTTTTTCTCGGTGCGTGATGAATTCGGCCAGTGGGATCCGAAGCTGCAGCGGCCCGAATTGTGGAACATTTACAACGGCAGAATCAGCAAAGGGGAAAATGTGAGGGTTTTCCCGATTTCGAACTGGACGGAACTGGATGTCTGGAACTACATTAAAAGGGAAAACATCGGTTTACCGCCGATTTATTTTGCCCACGACCGAAAGGTGATCGAACATGAAGGCCAGTGGATCGCAGCATCGGATTTTATCAGGATCGATGAAAATGATACGGTTGTCAGCAAAAGGGTCCGTTACAGAACCGTCGGCGATATGACCTGTACCGCTGCCGTTGAAAGTTATGC
>JAKOOG010000142.1 GCA_022701545.1 Weeksellaceae bacterium
TCCTGAATTTTCTGTCGTCCAGTTTGTGTTTTTTAAGCCTGCTCCGCCCTCAATTCCATACAGAAAAGCAGCCGGTCTGCGTAATCTGGCTCTTCTCGAAGCCCTTTCCCTGTCGATTTTTTCTTGGTAAACATTCCTTACAAATTTGGTTTCTTCAACTTTCAATTCGGGAAATATGAGGCCTTTTTGCCTTAGTGGAAAAGGCTTAAAGAGAAAAACCGTATCATAAACGGTTACTTTTTCATAGACATACACCGTATCCACTTTCTTCTTTTTACGAATCTGCGCGAAGGAAACGGTTACCGTTATAACTGATAAAAGCAATATGATTTTTCTGAGGATCATGGTCTGTCGGCAGTTTATTTTTCTACAAAGATAGTGTCTCTTTTAATGATTCTTTTGACGACCATTACTTTCTCCGATGCTTCTGCTAAAGAATCTCCGGAAATGCCTTTTTTGGAGTACTGTCTGCTGATTACTTTTTCTTCATTCCGGATTTTTGGGGTATTGTTTTGTCTGTCATGTTCAGGTGATGCTTCTTTTATCTGTTGGCTGGCTAAGCTCTGTATTGAATCTGAACCCGGCATTGCTTTATTTAGTTGTGGATCTTCTATAGTGTTTTGATTGTTTTCCAATGAAACCGACAAGGATGCAGATTGATTAGCGGTGAAAAAACCGTTTCCGGGCCGCAATAGGAAAATTGATATTATAATAATGATCAGAACAGTTCCTGAGATTATTCCTTTTTTTTGCAGGGCAGCATTTGAGGAGGGAAGGACCGAGATTTTTTCTATACTGCCGGATGGAATTTCAAAGCTTTTTGAAGGGGAAATTTGAAAATCTGCAAATTTACTTTTAAAGGTCTGCGCCCAGAGCAATCCGCCCAGGCCAAAGATAACAAGCAACTGTGCCGTTTTCTTTTTCGGGGTATTCTGGTTGATCGCATTGCTTAATAAATAATTCTGAACCGATTTTTTAGCTCTCAGCAGGTGAGACTTGGATGTGTTTACTGTAATGCCAAGCAGCCCGGAAATTTCGGCGTGCGAATGGTTTTCAATAAAAAACAGGTTAAAAACCGATTTATGGTGGGGTGGAAGACTGTCGATCGATGATAACAGTTCCTCACGGGTAAAGTCGTAAATGAAGATGTTTTTTTCTTCGGTAAAAGAATGGTCCATGTCTGCGTAGGTATCTGGGATTTCTGAGGGTTCCGCATCGACGAACGTATGTTTGCTGTATTTGCGGATGTGCTGTAAAGCGTTATTGACAACAATTTTTTTCAGCCAGGCAAATAATGCTTTTTCATCGTTCAGCTGATTGTTTTTCTGAATGGCAGTCATAAAGCTGTCCTGTACGATATCTTCTGCCGTATAAATATCCGTGATGTATCTGCGGCAAATCCCCAAGAGTTTCGGGGAACATTGGCTGTAAACTTTCTGCCAGTCTAAATTATTGGTATTCTGCATCATATTTTTTATTCGGGATAACAATAACCCATTGTCTTCCCACCGAAATAATATTAATTTTTAAATTCACCCTACCCCGGCACTGCCCGGGATGAAGGTAAATTTAATAAAAGGATACGAAATAATTTTTTACAAAAATTTGGTTTTATAATATAAGGATGAAAAAAAATGAAAAGGTTGCAGTGTGTTTGAAAATATTTTAATTCGCGACAACAAAAACTGAGTTAAATGCATTTACAACCGTATTAGCAGGATTGGTAATACTTTGTGTCTCATTATTGTTTATGTATACTTTACTTGCGAAAGGTGTACTTTTTTGCTTTATTACATATATATTACCATCAAGCACAAACAGATCTTGAATAATCTCGTAGTCCGGGTCCAAAGGGAATGTCGTCTCGATATTGTTTTTATAATAAAAGTTATTCATCAGCATTCTTCCTGTTATATAATAGTCAGCAGAAGTTTTTTCGCCGGAAATTTTACCAAAGGTAAAAGCTGGATGTGAAAAGTTCGCAGCAAGAATCTCTGTATTGGTTGATAATTGCATGGAATAGTACATGTAATTTTTAATATAAAGAAACTGGATTCCCGATAAGGTTTCTGTAAAATTACACACACCGATGATTCCGGGAACTGTGTGAAATACGGAATTTACATAATACCCGGACTCAGTTGTACCGGCGTTTCGTATTGTTGCAGAAATATAGGACTGATGATTAAAAACACTAATTTTCGAATCGTCATAAATAGTATTGTCAGATGTATTAAGCTCTGTTTTTATCCCATTTTTCCAAAGACAAAAAGCATATCTCTGATCAGCGACTGGTGAAAGCGTATCATAATATCCAACAAAATAAGTGTCATTACCGTCAACTGCTATATCTAAGATCTTATAGTAGTGCCCCGTTGGAATACTTAGATATTGTTCTAAGTCCTGCCGTACATTATTTTTCCAGTAGTAGTAGCTGCCATTAAAGTTTGTACGGGTTTTTCCGAGAACATGTACATTGTTATTTTCTACGATGATTTTATTGGCAGTAGTACTATCCGGAGAAAAAAGATTTGTTTTAATATTATTTTTCCAGTAGCAAGCTTTGTAATTTTCCATCCCCGCCACGTATACGTCATATGAAGTGACGTTCTTTTCCAAAGTTCCAGCGGTATCAGGTGAACATGAAATGCAGAAAGTGAGTAAAATTAAAAAAGGTAAAATTAAAGTCTTCATGGCTATTCATTTCTTATAAGATGAAAAAATAAAAAAAGGTTGCAGTGCTTTTGAAAATATTTTTATTTCGCTCCGATAAAACCTGAGATGAAGCATTTATAAATATATTTTCCGGATTGATAGTTTTTGTTTTTCTGATAAATAATCATTCTTATCCTACACAAAGATTTTGTCTGCTGATTTATTAAGCATAATTAAATCCTGAGTGAAAAGACAAATTAAAATCTGTAGGAAAGGTCTGGACATTTTTCTTATCATAAAAATTTTTCGTCATCGCGATTTTTATTACATATTGATTCATTGAGGACAAATACGGAATGCCGAAAATCAGTAAAATTAAAAGAGATAAAATAAGAGTCTTCATGGTTATTCATTTCCTATAAGATGCAGAAACATAAAAAGGTTGCAGCCGGTAAACAAAAAAAGCTCAAAAATTTTTGAGCTTTGTATTTTAGTCCGTTATATTTTACTTACGGATGATGGTGTTTGTCATGGTGGTATGGCTGATCAGCGTATCTTTTTCATCGCGGATTTCAATTTCGGAGACATGCATGGTCTTTCCTTTCCGGATAAACCGGGCTACAGCAGTTACCGTTCCGTCTTTTTTACTTTTGAGATGGTTGGTATTGATGTTGGTGCCTACGCCGAAGTATTTTTCGCCGTCGATAAAGATATTGGACAGGCTTGATCCCATGGTTTCAGCCAGCACACAGCTTGCCCCGCCGTGCATGATCCCGAAAGGCTGATGGATTCTTGGCAGAACAGGCATGGTAGCGGTCAGGGTTTCATTCTCGACATCAATATCCGTAAACTGGATCTCCAGGGTTTTGGCAAAAGTTTCACCGCCCCAGCTGTTGATGAATGCCAGTATTTCTTCCTTCGGTTGATCTTTAATGTACATCTTTTTTTATGAGTAATAAGTAATGGATAATAAGTAATTTTGCCAATAGCCAATAGCCAATAGCCAATAGCCAATAGCCAATAGCCAATAGCTAGCTGCTGATTTCAGATTCGGCGCCCATGATGTTCGGGTTCCAGTTTTCGGGAACTTTCGGGCCGATATCATTTTTAATATAATACTCCTGAATTTCCTGCATAATTTCCATAAATGGGACGGAAGCAATCCTTTCATAAGGAATGGTGTAGCCCAGGAAAACGGTATTTCTCTTGAAATCTCCTGCTGCCAGAACGATCGGGACTTTTGCCGCCAATGCCATGTGGTAGAATCCTTTTCTCCATTTCGGAACCCAGCTGCGGGTACCTTCCGGGGTAATCACCAGGCTGAAATCATCTTTTGCAAACTGCTCTGCCACAAAATTGATCAGGTCATTTTTCCGGCTGCGGTCGATCCCGATTCCGCCCAGTGATTTCACGATTCCGCCGTACCAGGCTTTGGTATGGGCATCTTTAATGATGATCTTCAACGGTTTTCCCAACGACCAATAGGCTAGATTTCCCAGGATGTATTCCATATTATGGGTGTGCGGTGCCACAACCAGGATACAGCGGTCCAGGCTGCCTGCATCGCCCTGCAGGACGACTTTCCAGCCCATTAATTTTAAGATCAGTCTGCCAATCAGCTTTTTCATAAGATTTCGGTTAAAAACAAAAAAGTATAACCAAAGTGGTTATACTTTACAAATATATTGAAATATTATCGCTCTTAAAACAGACTGCTGATTAAATCAACAATTTTCATTACAATTTCTAATGCCAGTTGTACCATAATCGTTTAATATTTTTTATGAGTGTTTTTGGTTATTATTTTTTACTACACAAATGTAAATATTTTTCCTGAAATGAAGAATTAAATTTTTACATTTTTTCATTTTCTCTGAGAGAAGAAGGGTGTGAATTTCAAACGGTTGGGTTATCCGTTCACACCTTCTGCCACTCTCTGAAGTTTAGTTATTTGGTTTGTATTGAAATTTCGTTTTTATCCTTATTCACTTTGAAGTCGATATTGGCGCCTTTCATCTTTTTGATGCTGTGTTTCATCGAGTCGATTACGTGGTCTGCTTCATCACTGGCTACTTTTTTTCCGTTTACGATGATGCTGTCTTCGTCATCGTCACCGGAATTGTATTCGATCGTAGAACCGTTTACCGTGATTTTATTTTTTTCGATCCTGATGTTTCCGTCTTCGTCTCTGTCCTGGTCGTTGTCATTAATACCGTCTGCATTAAGGTCCCCATCGAAGCTGATGCCGTCCTGTTTTACCGGGATCACTACGGTTTTCAAAGGAAGGACAAGCTCATAATTTACATTGTAATCTCTGAAGCGGTGATCGTAAGGATATTTGATGTAGTTCGGGAAAATCACTTTGTTATCAAGAATGTCCACCGGAACGTTTACATTTAACGGAAGATTGTATCCTTTTGCTTCTTTTTTAATGATCAGATACGGTGTTTTTACATCGGCTTTTCTCGTTACATCCACGTGGATCCAGTCTTTGTGGTAAACCGAAATCTTATCGGAATAAAGATCATCATCATAAGCTGTGAAGTTCTGAGGAATGGTTACCTGCTTGAAGTCCGCATAAATCGTATCCGATTTGGTATTGATGGAAATTTCTTCCGTATCTTCTTTATGGCCTTTAAAAATCATTTCTCTTTTTGCGATGCTCACTCCGAAGTAAGCGCCCAGTCCGATCAGCGTAAGGAATAAAGCGCCCAGTACCCAGCCAACATTTCTCAGTTTGGTTTTAGGAGAGAAGATCTTGATACTCAATAAGCTGAAGATCAGCGCGGGGATAAGAGATCCGATGATAATCATTGCCGTGAGAACGCTGTATAATCCATTATCGTCAAAATAGAATTTAATTTCACTCGCACCTGGAAAATCGGAATCGATCCCGAAAAGCCCGAATACGACAAACACCCCGATAATAGATCCTACGGCCATCAGAGCAAAGAACGCCCCAATGATGTATTTAAGAACATTCCATACCCCGCTGCTGGCGTTGTTGATGTGAGGTTTGTTTTCTATATAAATTTCACCTGCTCTTGTGGTGGTTTCATTCGCAAACTGTACCAGTTTGCTGGATTCTTCCTTTAAGTTATCGAAGTTTAATGGTTTTCCCTTCATTTTCAGGAAGTCGGATGCTGTTTCAGCCTGTGGAAGTACGGCCCAAAGGATGAAATAAAGAAGGATGACCAGGAAAGAAGATCCCGGGGCTACCCATAGGAACAGGAATGCCCCTACCCAGATCAGCCTCATTACCGTAATGTCCATTCCGAAATAAGCGGCCAGGCCGGCACAAACCCCGGCGATCTTCTGTTTTTCCGGATCACGGAACAGCTGTCTTTTACCGGAGTATTCGGTGCCTGTACTGCTGGTTCTATTTGTGTTTTTTTCGGAATAATAAGCTTCTTCCTGCTCTTCGATTTTTTCAGGGCTCCCGATCTGGGCAATTACCCTTTCTACATCCGAATCGTTGATAACTTCACGTTTCGCCATGGAATCCCTGAAGATTTCCACCATTCTGATTTCTATATCGTGCATTACCTCATCAGCTTCCGAAGCATCCAGCGAGCTTCTCAGCGCATTCAGGTAATCGCTCAGTTTTATGTAGGCATGTTCTTCTATGGTAAAAGAAAAACCGGCAAGTCCTATTGTGAGTGTTTTGTTCATAGCTTTGTTTTTTAATGTTTTTGAGTGATTTGGTTAACTGAATCTGTCAAATCGTTCCAGGTATTTTGAAGTTCCCCTAAGAACAGTTTCCCTTTTTCTGTGATCTGGTAGTATTTCCTGGGTGGGCCTCCCGTAGATTCCTCCCATCGGTACGAAAGAAACTCGCCGTTTTTTAATCTTGTTAAAAGAGGATAAAGGGTTCCTTCCACGACATCCAGTTTTCCTTTTTTCAGCTCATCGATCAGATCGGAAACATACATTTCGCGGTGGTTGATCAGGCTTAAAATACAGAATTCCAGAATCCCTTTCCGCATCTGCGCTTTGGTATTTTCGGTATTCATCTTTAATAAGTTTTGTTAATTAGTTATATAATTCTCGAAATCCGGAACCTAGCTAGCGAACCTTCTCCGATTTTACATTACAAAGATATGTAATTAAAATGGTATTATGCAATACAAAGTAGTGAAAAAATATTTATTAATTATGTAAGTATTTGAAAATCAGATAGATTATTTTTTAATCTAAAAATACAGGTAACAAAAAATTTTGTAAAACCGGATTAATTTTTAATAATTTTACCTAGTAAGTTGGTTGTCCGTAAGGTGACCAGTGCTTTTTTCTCCAATGTTTTCTGATAAGACTGGAAACTGTATTTTTCGTAGAATTTACGGACAATCAGGGCCATTTCCATCATGGCAAAATGTTCGCCGATGCAGAGGCGCGGGCCAGCTCCGAAAGGGTAGTAGGCAAAGTTCTTTGCATTTTCATCGTCGAAACGCTCAGGAATAAAATCATCGGGGCGGTCCCAGTATTTCGGGTTCCGGTGGAGGCCGGAAATATAAAGAATAATTAAAGTCCCTTTCTCCCAGGAATAATCTTTGAACCGGTCGTCTTCCAGTGCCTGGCGATCAATGGCCCAGGCGGGAGAATGCAGCCTCATGGCTTCTTTAATGACATTTACGGTAAAAGATTTTTTCATCAGGCTTTCGGTGGTAAAGGCATTTTCACCTTCTTCCACAATTTCCTGCCGCAATTTTTTCTCAGCTTCAGGATTCCGGCTGATTTCAAAAAAGATGAAACTTAATGCGTTGGCGGTGGTTTCGTGCCCGGCAATAAAAAGGATCAGCATTTCATCAACCAGTTGCTTGTCGGACATCGGAAGCTGGGTATCTTCATATCTGGATTGAATGAGCATATCCAGGAGATCATTTTTTTCCTCACCCGAATTCCGTCTTTTATCCAGTACACGCTGAATAATGGCCTTTGACCGTTCGCTTTTTCTGATGGTTTTTCCGATAACACCAAGCGCTTTCAGAATCTGGGTATAAAACGGCAGCCTTACTTCTTTCGCAAAAACTTCCTGAACTTCGGTAATGATTTTTCCCAATTCCTTTACTTCAGTTTCTTCAATATCTGAGCTGAAAAGGGTTTTGGCCACAATATTAAAAGCCAGCGTATGAAAAAAGTCATACAGATCCACTTCCGGTTCCCGGTCAAATGACCGGAATGCTTTTTCGATCTCGTCATCCATAATAGAAACCAGGTTTGTAATTTTAATCTTGCTGAAGCCGGGCTGGATCAGGCGCCGCTGTTTCAGCCAGTCTTTTCCGTTGTTGGTAAGCAGGCCGTTGCCTATGTATTTGCCTAAGGTGACAGACTGTATTTCAGATTTGAAATAGTTTTTGTGATTCTGTTTTAAAATATATTCTACAAATTCTTTATCCTGCGAAAAAATGAGCTTTTTATTTGTCAAAGTTGCCCTCAGGAAATAACTGTCTCCGAAAATATCGTGATTTCCGCTGATGACTCCCAACGGGTCTTTTACTCCATTAAAAAGGGAATATAATTTTCTTTTTCCTTTAATCTCTGCCGGATAATTGAAGTTCGGA
Organism: Weeksellaceae bacterium; assembly: GCA_022701545.1. Taxonomy (GTDB): domain Bacteria; phylum Bacteroidota; class Bacteroidia; order Flavobacteriales; family Weeksellaceae; genus Chryseobacterium. Next base: position 8,217 of record JAKOOG010000142.1, read on the forward strand.
GCCATATTGAATATTTACTTTAAAATTACGATTAATCTCCCATAATAAAAATATGAAATTTTAAGGATTTGAATGGTTTACATACAAGTCCTTGAGCACTATTGTTAAATATTTCTGCTATCCAACTTCAGAACTGAGGAACAACTGGCATTTGAAAGAATATTTTCAAAAGCCGTATTTTCGTAAAAATTACCTTCACATAAAATAAAACCAGTAATGAAGATTCAGAAAGAAATCGATTTTATCCTGGCGGTGGATGCCCTGAAAAACGTACAGCGAAGAAACTATAATGCCGACGATTCAAGAAGGGAAAACACGGCGGAGCACTCCTGGCAGATTATTATTCTGGCTCAGATTCTTTTTCCGTATGCCAGAAACAGGGCGGATATCGATTTACTGAGGGTCATCCGGATGCTTTCCATTCATGACCTGGTGGAAATTGAAGCCGGGGATACCTTTATATTTGACGAAGCGGCCATGGTCGGGAAATTTGAACGGGAAAAAATTTCTGCCCAAAAGATTTTCGGAATTCTGGATGAGCCGTTGCGGTCCGAATTTTTCAACCTCTGGCTGGAATTTGAAGAAGAGCAGACCCCGGATGCTATTTTTGCCTGTGCGATTGACCGGATGATGCCTTTTATCCTGAATTCCCATACTTCCGGAAAAAGCTGGACCGAAGCCGGCGTTACCGAAAAACAGATCCGGAATATGCTGGAAAATGCCATCAGCCGGGCTTCCGATGAATTGGGAGAAGCTTTCCAGCTGCTGCTGATTAAAAACCTGGAAACTGAAAAGGTGGTGAAATAGATAGATGGATGGATAAGGGAAGCGGGAGGCTGGACTTTTTTCCGATCAACAGCACAATGAAAACCGTCGGATTCAAAGTGAAATAAAAATTCCGGCGGGCTTGCCCGCCGGAAAAGATTAAAAAATATTGAGAAGTATAGGTTTCAGCAGCCGGAGGCTGCCGGAACTTTTATAGGATCTGGATCGGTTTTTTGAATTCATCAATGGCCACAAAAGTAAAATCACCCACGATCGCCTTTTCTCTTTCGTAAGAATACATCTGCTCCGTGTAGATTTCAACATTTACTTTTAAGCTGGTTTTTCCGACGTGGACTACTTTTCCGATCAGTTCAACGATCGTTCCGGCAGGAATCGACCTTTTGAAATCGATCTTGTCGCTGCTTACGGTAACCACGCGTTTTCTCGCAAACCGTGTCGCTGCAATAAAGGCCACTTCATCCATCAGCTGCATGGCGGTGCCTCCGAAAAGGGTATCGTAATGATTGGTTGTGTTGGGAAAAACGGCTTTAAAAATGCGGGTTTCGGATTTTTCAATTCTTTCTTCTGTCGTCATATTTCATTATTAATTAAAGCAAAATGAAATAGATTAATACAACAGCTGAGCAGAGATAGGAATCTCCGGCATCCGTCAGATCAATAAACTTCAAATCGCGAAAGTTTTTATTGTAAAGAAAAAGGCAGGTCTCCTGACTTGTAACATCTTTATTTCCTTCCCATCGGGTTCATGCCAAACAGTGGATTAATAATAAAGACTTCAGTTACTTACAGTTGCGCGACAGTCCGTGATTTGCACACGATTCCCTTTTAATCTGCAGCTAAGCAGAACCGGTTTCCGGAAAGTTCAAAATATAGCTGTGAAGCAGATAAAATGTCTTTCCGCTGACAAAAGTAATGATTATTGACGAATTATTCAGGGTTTTTGAAAATGATCTGGCTTTCCACCTTTCCCTGTTTGATGGTCCAGATCGTTGTATAGCGGTTCTGCCCGGAACCGTTGATCATGTAAAGGAAAATATGGTCATTATCGATGGCCGTTACCCCCACATTATTGAAATCCATGGTCGGCTGGAACATATTTTTGATGGCATCTCTTACGAAAACGGAGCCTCGTCCCGGCTGTTGCACCCGTACGGATTTAATTTCCGTTAAATCTTCAGGAAGCTCTTTCCCTACACCCCAGGCTTTTACTTTATCGACCTTAAGGATGTTTCCTTCTGCGTCTTTTTCCTGTTTTTTGATCTTGGCGTACGATGGGTACACATCAATGATCACCTTCGTTCTCTGGTTGCCCGGAATTTTAGGGTTCGAATCATCGGTAAAAATCAAAGATTTCCCGTTTTTGGATTTGGATGGGGTAAACTGTGGCAGCTTATCTACGAAAACCACCCGGTTTTTATTCACCATCCCTTCTTTGGTAATGCTGTCATACCGCACGAAAGGTTTTTCGGTATCCTCTCTTTCGGGATATTTGATCCAGATCCACTCGGTTTCTCCAGGGGCCGGTTTTTCATAAATAAAAACATCACCCGTTTTCATGCGGATCTTATCGACGATTTTACGGTAATCATCCTTATGAACCCGTACCATAGCATAGCCTTCTTCAGCTTTTACTACACCAAAAGGAACTTTGTTCTGGCCTTTGGCAAAAGCCATGGAAAACAGACTGAAAACGGAAAGGTAGAATGCTTTAGATACGGAACTCATCATGAAATTTTTTTAACAGTCCAAATATATAAATTAAATGCTTTTCGGCAGATAATAATGCTGTTGTAATTCGGTTAAATCTTTAATTTGTTTTAAAATTCCGTCATGAAGAAGATAAATTTCATCAGAAAGTTCCAGTGCAAATTCCGTCATAAAATCTGAAATGATAAATCCTTTTTCTTGGGATATTTCTTTTATCATTTTCATTACTTTTTCGGTAAGGATGGGAGAGAGCCCGCTGTAGGGCTGTTCCAGAAGGATAAATTCAGCTTCGGAATGGATCACCGTCAGGACTTCCACCAGTTTTCTTTCGCCGCCGGAAAGATTCCGGGTCGTCCTGTTTAATAAGGGCCGGATAAGATCGGATTGATACAGTTTCCTGGTATTTTCAGGATTGCAGAATAAAGGGATCAGATTTTTGATTCTGATATCTTTTGGAAAGATCGGACTTTGGGGAAGATAGGCAATTTTATTTCTTCGGTCTGATTGCTTCGTTAAAATTTCATCATTAAACTTAATGAACTGGGAATCGCCTTTCATGGTTCCGAAAATAATTTGTAGTAACATTGACTTTCCCGAGCCTATTCCTCCGAGTATTGCCACAATTTGCCCGGTTTCACAAGTCAAATAAATGTCCTGTAGAATTTTTTTTGATCCGTAAGATTTTGTAATGCTGTCGATGTGAAGTTTACTCATAAAAATTTAGAAATGATATTGATGGTAAGGCTGAATGAAACCGTAGTGATCCAGAGGAAAAATCTTGAAAACCCGAAATTGGCAAAAAAGACATATTCATTTTTCAGCCTCAGCTCATATATTAAAAAATGAAATGCAGGGAAAATCACAAGAAAACAGAACCCGAAATTACGCAGGCTGAAACCCGTCTGAAAAGCGAATAGTGATGAAAACAGAAGGGCCGGAATCAGCAGTTTCAGGTAAAAGATCCGGAGAATTTTAAGGTTTTTAATCATGTTTCAAATATAATAAAACAAAAAATTGTGATTTATTATTTATCTTTAGATCATAATAACTTCTGAAAACAATCTAAACTATTAAATATGACAAAACAACTACTGTTTTTCTTTCTTTTCCTTTCAGGAATTTCATCTTTTTACAGTAAAAATTTAATGGCGGGAGAGTCTGGATACTGCTATCTCTGTGATACGGCCCCTGCCAATGTACAGGTTTCGAACATTACGATGACCTCCGGAACGGTAAGCTGACCCGACTGTGACTTCGTATCTGGTAAGATTCAGGCCGTCTCCCGGCTCTGCATGGTCAACAGTTACATCACTATTAATTTCTTAACGTTAACCGGTCTTCTCCCATGCGGAACCTATGAA
>JAKOOG010000146.1 GCA_022701545.1 Weeksellaceae bacterium
TTCACAAATCCTGAAGTAACAGAGACCAGCATTCCGTAAAGCCAATAAAATGAAAACAACAAGTCCCGAAGGGACGTCTAATCATAGAATAGGATGAAGTCCTATTAAAAAATCATAGAAGATCAGCATCCATGAAGAACGCCTTAAACAAAATAGGATGCAATCCTATTAAACGTAAAACACAATAAAACATTCCCGTAAAAAAAAGCAGACAGGGTTCGCCAGTCTGTACTGGATAAACACAAATGCTTTCCCAGATAAATAGTTTTAATAAAAGAAAAAATATTTTAACAGCAACAATGGGCATCAAAAATTTTTCAGCAAAAAGATTACTTTATTCACCATTCATTATTTACCATTGCCTTCTCACCATCCTTTCACGGCTCCGCCTTTAAAAATCTCCTCCGCCTTTTTGGCAACGGCATCCGATTCGTAGGCCTTCACGAAGTTTTTCACTTTTTCCGAAGCCTTGTTGTCTTCTCTGGAAACAATCACGTTCATGTACGGCGAATCTTTGTCTTCTTTTAAAATGCCCTGTTTATTGGCATCCAGTCCGGCCTGGGCGGCGAAATTATTATTGATGATCGCAATCACCACTTCCTTATCATCCAGGACCCTCGGCAGTTGCGGAGCTTCAATCTCCAGGATTTTCAGCTGCTTTGGGTTATCGGCAATATCCGTTACTTTGGGCAGTAAGCCGATCCCGTCCCTTAATTTCAGCAAACCGTACTTCTGAAGCAACAGCAACGACCGACCGCCGTTCGTAGGATCATTGGGGATCACCACCGTGCTTCCGTTCTGAAGCTCGCTGATGTTTCTGATTTTTTTTGAATAGGCCACGATCGGGTACACAAAAGTATTCCCGACTACAGCAAGTTTATAACCTCTCTGTCTGGATTGTTCAGTTAAGTAAGGAACATGCTGAAAGGCATTGGCGTCGATATCCCCGTTGTTCAGCGCTTCGTTGGGGACAACATAATCGTTGAAGGCCACCAGCTCGACCTCAAGATTGTATTTTTCTTTAGCGACTTTTTTAGCGGTCTCAGCAATTTCCTGTTCCGGCCCCGAAGTGATTCCGACGCGGATAAAATTCGGGTCATCTTTTTTTGATGAATTACAGGCCGTCAGCATCATCAGGCCTGCCGTTAAAAAGCTTAAAATCTTTATTTTTTTCATTGTAATTATTTTTATTTTAAAAAACGGCGAAAAGGAAAAAGGGATCTTTAATAAACAGACTCATAAAACAGGACTTTACCTGCAAAAGCTTCCTTTCCGCCGATCGATGGCCGGATCCCGCACCACCACATTCACCCTCTATTTCAAAGCGCTCACACACTTACTGCTTATATCAATTCTTTATATATAAAATCTTTCGGCTCTCATACTCTCATACTCTCAAACACTCCAGCTCCTTAACGCTCCAGCCCCGGACTCAACGATGGTCAAACCGCTTTGCCAGCCGGTCTCCCGAAAACTGAATGATAAAGACAAGCGCTACGAGCAGACCCAACACCAGATTCATAATCACCGCATCATAACCGATATATCCGTACTGATACCCGATTTGTCCCAAACCGCCGGCGCCAACGGCACCTCCCATCGCCGAATAGCCGACCAGAGTAATCAAAGTAATCGTTGCATTATTGATCAGGGAAGGCAGGGCTTCCGGCAGTAAAATTTTCCGGATAATCTGAAGAGGTGTTGCTCCCAATGCTCTTGCCGTTTCAATCAGCCCGTAAGGAACTTCCAGCAGGCTGTTCTCAACGAGTCTCGCAATAAACGGGGCTGCCCCGATGCTTAAAGGAACCAGTGCCGCATTTACCCCGATAGAGGTTCCGACCAGGCTTCGGGTAAAAGGAATCATCCAGACAATCAGGATAATAAAAGGGATGGAACGGAAAATATTCACCAGAACAGACAGCAGCCTGTTGTAAATGGTATTTTCCAGCAGTTGCCCTTTCCTCGTTAAAAAAAGCAGGATGCCTACAGGAAGACCCAACACAAAACCGAAAAATCCCGACACGAAGGTCATAAAAACCGTTTCCCAAATTCCCTTTGACAAAAGGGAAATCACCGTTTCACTAAGCATATCCTCTTACTGTATTTTGAATTTTATTCTGATTGAAATAATACAGGGCCTGCTGGTTTTTTTCCTCTTCACCCTGAAGCTGCAGCAGCAGTTTTCCGAAATTTGAATCTCCGAGATATTCCACATCGGCCTTCAGCAGCTTATATGGGATTTTATATTTTTCGTGCACAATGGAAAGAAGGTCTTCAACAGAAATATGTTCATTCAGTTCAACTTCAACCAGCGGGAACAATCCTTTCTGCGGTTCTTTCTGTAGTTTTTTATTCAGTTCTTGGGGAATGGTCATAACACCGGAGTTTAAAAATTGTTTGATAATCGGATGGTCCTTATTGGAGACAATCTCAGCTAAGGTTCCTTTAATTAAGAGTTTTCCTTTGTCGATCACGGCAACGTGGTTGCATACGGATTTGATAACTTCCATCTCATGGGTGATCAGGAGGACGGTAATGCCCAGTCTTTGGTTGATATCCCTCAGCAATTGCAGGATCGACTGGGTGGTCGCAGGATCCAGGGCACTGGTGGCTTCGTCACAGAGCAGCAGGTAAGGATCGTTGGCCAGGGCCCTGGCGATGGCCACTCTTTGCTTTTGCCCGCCTGAAAGGCTTTTGGGATAATCATTTGCTTTTTCTTCCAGGCCTACGATCTTCAGAAGTTCACCGACTTTCTTATGAATGGCCGTCCGATCAGCATGGTCGAGCTCCAGAGGAAGCGAAATATTTTCAAAAACCGTTCGTGAAGACAGGAGGTTGAAGTGCTGGAAGATCATCCCGATCTTTTTCCTTTCCCTGGCCAATTGCCGGGAGTTTAATTTCGTGAAATCTTTTCCGTTAATGATGATTTCGCCCTGGTCAGGCCTTTCCAGCAGGTTAACGGTCCGGATCAGGGTGCTTTTTCCTGCTCCTGAAAACCCGATAATGCCCACAATATCGCCCTGTTCAACACTCAGGCTTACCTCATCCAAAGCTTTGAAAGACTGGTTTTTCTGATGAAAGGTTTTTGAAATATTCTTGATCTCTATCATTTTTATGATCTGTTCTGGTTAAATAAAAAAAGGCTCTACAACGTGGTAAAGCCTTTAAAAATATGTCATATAAAAGTAAGGTCAACCACCGCAATTTTGTATGTCAGGCATACAGCAATACATCATCATATTAATGGTGATATGCTTCTTTATGGATTGGGTTTTGAAAAATGACTTCATTTTAGTTTTATGTCCTGATTACGGTTGCAAATATAAAACATAAATTCCTTTTAGTCCACTAAAAAAGTAGACTTTTTATCAGGAATTTTGATTTGTTGATTTAAATAGCTGGTAATCATTGTTTTAATTTGATGTAATGCTAAAGGTTTAATATGTATCAATATTAAATTTTAAAAAGACGAGTCATCATCCGCATCCCACACCCATCATCCGGCCAATTAACCGATCTGATTCCGTATTCACATTAAACAAACCGGATTTTAAATTCCAATGACAAATTCTCTGAAAAATAAAAAATTACCATAGATCATGACCGGGGAATTTTAAACCGCGTAATTTTACGGTAACATTAAAATCAGAATTATGGAAAGAACGGAAGTGGTTTTAGGAAATGTAAAAGGGGAAATTCAGCTTTTCTCAGACGATAAAAAGGCCGGGAAAATGGATATTTCGGTGATCGGCGATAAGCTTACCGTATATCACACGGAAGTAGGTGAAGAATTTGAGGGCAGGGGGTTTGCCAGGATTCTTCTTGAGAAGCTGGTAAGCTATGCGAGGGAGCACCATCTGAAAATTGTTCCGTTGTGTCCGTACGTTCATGCGCAGTTCAAAAGACGTCCCGATGAATACAGCGATGTCTGGCTGAAAGAGCAGCTGTAGGAGATGGTTTGAATGATGAGACCTATCTTTAAGCCG